>DAOMBL010000389.1:0-3775 GCA_035427325.1 Casimicrobiaceae bacterium | reverse complement strand
GCGTGACCTGGCGGGACTCCTGCTGCGGGACGGAGGCGGCGTCCGGCGGGCGGACCAGCGCGGGCAGACCTCGGGCGGGCCCGGCGGGATCACCAGCGGGACCTTCAGCCCGACGCTGGCGAGCTCGATCGCGCTCGCCCGACTGCCGCGAGGGGTGGCGACCGGCGACACGGTCGAGGCCGAGGTGCGCGACAAGCGGCTGCGCTGCCGTGTCGTGAAACCGCCGTTCGTGCGTCACGGCCAGGCCAAGGTCGACCTCGCGTGAGCGCGACCGCCCGGGAGCCGGGAGAGATCGCCGTGCGCGCGCTCGCTCGCTCCGACCTCGACGCCTATCGCGCTCTGCGGCTGCGCGGTCTCGCGGAACATCCCGAGGCGTTCACGTCGGACGCGGGGGAGGAAGCCGCGAAGCCGCCCGACGCGCTCGCGAAGCGGCTCGCCCCCGACGCCGAGCATCCGCATGACGCGGTGTTCGGCGCCTTCGACGGCGCGACGCTGGTCGGCGTCTGCGGGATCGACGTCGACATTCGCGTGAAGCTGCGTCACAAGGGCCATGTGTTCGGCCTGTACGTGCCTGCCGAGCGCGCGGGCCGCGGCATCGGCCGCGCGCTGGTCGACGCGGTGATCGCGCACGCGAGCGCGACGCCCGGCCTGCGGCAACTCGTGCTGACCGCGACCGCCGGCAACGATGCCGCGCGCCGCGTCTACGAGCGCGCCGGTTTCGCGGTCTGCGGCCGCGAGCCGGAGGCGATCCGCATCGACGGACGCGGCCACGACAAGATCACGATGGTGCTGTTCCTTCCCGCGGCGCGCGCGTCGCATCCCTGACCCTGGAGACCCGATGAAGATTCCCGCGGAACTGCGCTACACCTCCAGTCACGAGTGGCTGCGTCGCGAGAGCGACGGCACGATCGCGATCGGCATCACCGACCACGCGCAGTCGCAGCTCGGCGACCTCGTGTTCGTCGAACTGCCGGCTGTCGGACGCAAGGTCGCCGCAGGCGAGGCCTGCGCGGTCGTCGAGTCGGTCAAGGCCGCCTCCGACGTCTACGCGCCGATCGCCGGCACGGTGATCGCGCGGAACGACGCGGTCCCGTCCGCCCCGGAGGCCGTCAACCAGGACGCGTTCGCCGCCTGGCTCTTCCGCATCCGTCCTGACGACTCCGCGGCGATGGACGCGCTGCTCGACGCGCGCGGCTACCAGGCCGTGATCGGCGACTGACCGGCAACGACGCGACCAACCCCATCATGCCCGACCCGTTCCGCATCCCGGCCGCCCGGCCTTCGCTCGCCGACCTCGAAGGCCGCGCCGATTTCGCGTCGCGCCACATCGGCACCTCCGCCGCCGACCAGGGCGCGATGCTCGCGACGCTGGGCTTCGCATCCCGCGCCGCCCTGGTCGACGCGATCGTGCCGCCGGCGATCCGCGCGAAGGCGCCGCTCGCGCTGCCCGCTCCGGTGCCCGAGCACGAGGCGCTCGCACGGCTGGTCGCCATCGCCGCGAAGAACCGCGTGCTGCGCTCGTTCATCGGGCAGGGCTACTACGGCACGATCACGCCGGGCGTCATCCTGCGCAACGTGCTCGAGAACCCGGCGTGGTACACGGCCTACACGCCCTACCAGCCGGAGATCTCGCAGGGGCGTCTCGAAGCGCTGGTCAATTTCCAGACGATGGTCTGCGACCTGACCGGCATGGCGATCGCGAACGCGTCGATGCTCGACGAGGCGACGGCCGCGGCGGAAGCGATGGCGCTCGCGCTGCGCGTGACGAAATCGGCCAGTCGCACCGTCTACGTCGCCGACGGGGTGTTCGCGCAGACGCAGGACGTCGTGCGCACGCGCGCCGAGCCGATGGGCGTCTCGGTCGCGGCCGGGCCCGCGTCGGGCGCGGCGACCGCGGACGCCTTCGCGATCGTCCTGCAGTATCCGGACGCGAACGGCGAGGTGGCGGACCTGTCGGCGATCGCCGCGGCCGCGCGCGCGCGGGGGGCGTTCGTCATCGTGGCGGCCGACCTCCTCGCGCTCACGCTGCTCGCCCCGCCGGGCGAATGGGGCGCAGACGCGGTCGTCGGTTCGGCGCAGCGCTTCGGGGTGCCGATGGGCTACGGCGGCCCGCACGCCGGCTTCCTCGCGACGCGCGACGAGTTCAAGCGCTCGATGCCCGGCCGCCTCGTCGGCGTGACCGTCGACGCGCACGGCGATCCCGCCTACCGGCTCGCGCTGCAGACGCGCGAGCAGCACATCCGCCGCGAGAAGGCCACCTCGAACATCTGCACCGCGCAGGTGCTGCTCGCGGTGATCGCGAGCATGTACGCGGTGTACCACGGGCCCGAAGGACTCGCGACGATCGCGCGGCGGGTGCGCCGGCTCACCGCGATCCTGAAGGCGGGCCTGCAGCGCCAGGGACTCGCGGTCCGCACGCGCACCTCCTTCGACACGCTGGTCGTCGAGACCGGCGCGCGCACGCAGGCGATCCACGCCGCCGCGCTCGCCGCCGGCATGAACCTCCGGCGCATCGACGAAGCGTCGATCGGGATCTCGCTCGACGAGACCACGCGCGCCGCCGACGTCGAGCGCCTGTTCGCGGCGTTCTCCGGCGGCAGCGCGCCAGCGCGCGCCGAGGACCTCGACGCGGACGTGGACGACGGCTACGGCCCGGCCCTCGCGCGCACGAGCGCCTACCTGACGCACCCGGTGTTCCACCGCCACCGCTCCGAGACCGCGATGCTGCGCTACCTGCGCAGCCTCTCGGACCGCGACCTCGCGCTCGACCGGGCGATGATCCCGCTCGGTTCCTGCACGATGAAGCTGAACGCGACCTCGGAGATGATCCCGGTCACCTGGAAGGCGTTCGCGCACCTGCACCCGTTCGCGCCGGCCGACCAGGCGGAGGGCTATCTCGAGATGATCGCCGGGCTCGAGCGCATGCTCTGCGCCGCGACCGGCTATGACGCGGTTTCGCTGCAGCCCAACGCGGGGTCGCAGGGCGAGTACGCGGGGCTCCTGATGATCCGCGCGTGGCACGCCTCGCGCGGCGAGACGCATCGCGACGTCTGCCTGATCCCGGCCTCCGCGCACGGCACGAATCCGGCATCGGCGCAGATGGCCGGCATGCGCGTGGTCGTCGTGGCCTGCGACGACCAGGGCAACGTCGACCTCGCCGACCTCGAGGCGAAGGCGGCGAAGCACGCCCGCGAACTCGCGGCGATCATGGTGACCTATCCGTCGACGCACGGCGTCTTCGAGGCCGGCATCACGCGCGTCATCGAGATCGTGCACGCGCACGGCGGGCAGGTGTACGTCGACGGCGCGAACCTCAATGCGCTGGTCGGACTCGCGGGACCGGGCGCGTTCGGCGCCGACGTCTCCCACCTCAATCTGCACAAGACCTTCTGCATCCCGCACGGCGGCGGCGGCCCGGGTGTCGGGCCGGTTGCCTGCAAGGCGCACCTCGCGCCGTTCCTGCCCGGCCACCGGATGATGCCGCCCGGGGCACCGGGCGCGGGCGCGCCGGGGCGGGCGATCGGCGCGGTGTCCGCTGCGCCCTTCGGCAGCGCGTCGATCCTGCCGATCTCGTGGATGTACGTGACGATGATGGGCGGCGCCGGGCTCGCGGCGGCGACGGAGGGCGCGATCCTCGCGGCGAACTACCTCGCGCGGCGTCTCGCCCCGCACTATCCGGTGCTCTACAGCGGCCCCGGCGGGCTGGTCGCGCACGAGTGCATCATCGACCTCCGGCCGCTCAAGGCGGCGTCGGGCGTCGAGGTGGAGGACGTGG
>DAOMBL010000388.1:0-3775 GCA_035427325.1 Casimicrobiaceae bacterium | reverse complement strand
CCCGACCCACCGCCCCTCCCGTGGGTCGGCCTTCAGGCCGACGCCCCATCCTCGCATCGGCACGAACCCCGTCGGGCTGAAGCCCGACCCACCGCCCCTCCCGTGGGTCGGCCTTCAGGCCGACGCCCCATCCTCGCATCGGCACGAACCCCGTCGGGCTGAAGCCCGACCCACCGCCCCTCCCGTGGGTCGGCCTTCAGGCCGACGCCCCATCCTCGCTTCGGCACGAAACTCGTCGGGCTGAAGCCCGACCCACAGCGCGATTGCACGAACCCCGTCTGGCTGAAGCCCGACCCACAGCGCGGTTGCACGAACCCCGTCGGGCTGAAGCCCCGACCTACAGGAACCGCGCCTCCCGCGCTTTCGCGACGAGCGTCGCGCATGCCGCAGGCTCGCCGCGCTCCCGCGCATCGTCGAGCGCCGCGGCCTCGATGGCGCGTGCGGTGGCACGACTGCCCGCATCGCGGTTGAGCCCCTCGATCATCGCGAGTTCCGCGCTGCGACAGGCGTGCCTCGCGGCTTCGAGCTGATCGCGTCGCGCGGCGATCCGCGTGCGCGCGGCGGGGTCGTCCGTCCCGTTCCAGAGAATGGCGAGGCCCGCGCTTCGTGCCTCGAAGGTGTCCGCGCGCTCCGCCATCGTGCGCGCGACGCGACGGCAGGACTCGCCGACTTCCGGCGTCATGCCGGGTCCGTCGCGCCGGCACAGGAGCGCGGACTCCACCGTGCCGACGCCCGCACGGGCGGCACCGATCGCGGCCGCGGTGAACGGCGCCTCGGGCTCGGAGGCGACCGAGGGAACGCCGGAGAGGACGCGCCAGACCGCCGCGCCGCCGCGACCACGATACGAATCGAAGCGGTCGAGCCCGGCCGCGTGTGCAACCTGCTCGCGCATGCCTGCGAGATCGCCGCGCTGGCGCGCGCGCTCGGCGAGCAGCATGCGGGGCAAGGCGTTGTCGGCGTCTCGGGAGGCCCAGCGCGACACCGGGTCGAGCGCCTCGCACTCGGGCCATGCGGGGATCGCCCGCTGCATGCATGCATCCGCGAGGCTCGCGAGGAACAGGATTTCGGACGGCCGGCTCCGGTACGCCTCCGCGTAGGCGGCGATCCGGGCGCCGGGATCCATCGTCGCCTGCAGTCCACGCAGGAAGGCCGCGTCCGCGCCGTCGGCCGACACGGCGCGCTCGCGCAACGCCTGGTCGATCCGCTCGAACGCCGCCTCGGGAAGCGACGGAATGCGCGGGCCGTCTGCCAGGGTCGCGGTCTGCGCCATCGCCGCCCCGCAGGCCGTCACGACCCACCACGCGACCGCCCGGGGAACGCGCACGGCGCCGCTCAATCGAACAGGAACTTGCGCTGGCCGTCCCAGCCGTCCTGGGGCAGGCGCTTGAAACCGCTCTTCGCATAGAGCTGCCAGCGGCCCATC
Source organism: Casimicrobiaceae bacterium (assembly GCA_035427325.1). GTDB lineage: Bacteria > Pseudomonadota > Gammaproteobacteria > Burkholderiales > Casimicrobiaceae > VBCG01. The sequence continues at coordinate 2,352 of DAOMBL010000388.1, read as the reverse complement.
ACGAACGCGAACAGCGCCGCGGCGTCCGACGACGGATCGCCGTGCCAGGCGTTCGCCATCTGCGCGGTGCGCAGCGACTGGCGCAGCGTCGCCTCGAGCCGCTCGTAGAGCTGGTTCATGCGCGCCTGCAGCCTGTCGTCCTCGCTGACGAGCGCGTCGCCGATCAGGACGCGCGTCATGCCGGGATTCTTCTGGGCGAATCCCAGCAGCAGCGACACGATCTGCTCGGCCTGGGCGACGCCGTCGGCTTCCGTCGACTGGACCTTGTTCGCGAGCGTCGAGACCGTCGTCTCGATGAACTCGATCAGTCCCTCGAACATCTGCGCCTTGCTCGCGAAGTGCCGGTAGAGCGCGGCCTCCGAGACGTCGAGCTTCGCCGCGAGCGCCGCGGTCGTCACCCGCTCGCCGCGCGGGTTCTCCAGCATCGTCGCCAGCGCCTGCAGGATCTGCAGGCGGCGTTCGCCGGGCTTCGCGGCCATCGGTCGCGTTCCCTCAGGCTTTCGGGGAATCGTCGGCGCGGATCATCGTGCCGACGCCCTCGTTGGTCAGCACCTCCAGCAGCAGCGCGTGCTCGACACGGCCGTCGATCACGTGCGAGCTCCTGACGCCGTTCTTCACCGCATCGAGCGCCGATCCGATCTTGGGCAGCATGCCGCCGTGGATCGTGCCGTCGGCGAACAGCCTGTCGATCTCGCTCGCGGTGAGGCCGGTCAGGAGCCGGCCGTCGCGGTCGAGGACGCCCGCGGTGTTGGTCATCAGCACGAGCTTCTCGGCGCAAAGCGTCTCGGCGAGCTTGCCGGCGACCAGATCCGCGTTGATGTTGTACGCCTCGCCCGACGCGCCGACGCCGATCGGCGCGACGACCGGAATGAAGTCGCGCGTGTCGAGGAGCGCGATCAGTTCGGGATCGATCTGCTCGATCTCGCCGACGTAGCCGATGTCGATGTCCGCGCCCGAAGCGTCGTCGCGCAGCAGCATCTTGCGGGCCCGGATGAAGGCGCCGTCCTGGCCGGTCAGGCCGACCGCCTTGCCGCCGTGCTGGTTGATGAGGCCGACGATCTCCTGGTTGAGTTCGCCCAGCACCATTTCGACGACGTTCATCACCTTCGCATCGGTGACCCGCATCCCCTGCCTGAACTCGCTCGAAATGCCCATCGTCTTCAGGAGGTCGCCGATCTGCGGTCCGCCGCCGTGCACGACCACCGGGTTCATGCCGACGAGCTTCAGCATCACCACGTCGCGCGCGAAACCGGCCTTGAGACGCGGCTCGGTCATCGCGTTGCCGCCGTACTTGACGACGATCGTGCGATCGTGGAACCGCCGGATGTAGGGCAGCGCCTCGGCGAGAATCTGCGCCTTCTGCGCGGCGGTGACGGGATCGAGCGGCATGGGGCGTCGCGGGGGGAGCGGCGATTGTACCGGAACCCGGCGGCGGCACCCCGGCGGGCGCGGAACGCGACTCCACCCGGCGGTCTTCCGGCGAGTGAGCGCTGACGGCACGGCCGCCGGGCGGCGAAAGTTTGCTATCGTTCGCGATCATGGTCGTCGGCTCGCTCCGGATGGTTCGTGCACCAGGACGCACGGAGCGGGACACGCTCGACGATGGCTCGCGCAACGACGCTGCCCGAACGCCGCCGTGGCGGGCGCCTTCCACGCCAGAGGCGTGCGGGTCGTCGCGGTGCGGATAGGCGGAAAGCCCCCGGAACGGACGCCCGGCCTGCTTCCGGACGCCGTCCCGCTGGCCGAGGTCTCGCGGGTGCTCGTCACCAAGCTTCGTCACCACGGCGACGTGCTGCTCGCCTCGCCCGTGTTCTCGACGCTGAAGGCCGTCGCGCCGCACGTCGAGGTGGACGCGCTGGTCTACCGCGAGACCGCGCCGATGCTCGAAGGCCATCCGGCGGTCGCGAGGCTCCACACGATCGACCGGACGTGGAAGCGCGAGGGTCCGCTGCGCCGGCTCGCGGCGGAGCGCGCGCTCGCCCGAGAACTCGCCGCACGGCGCTACCAGCTGCTCGTGCATCTGACCGAGCATCCCCGCGGCATCGCGCTCGCAAGGCGCCTGGCGCCGCGCTACGCAGTGACCACCGAACGCGCGCCGGAGCGTGGGGCGGCGTGGCTGTGGAGACGCCATTTCACCCACTTCTACAAGGTCCCGCGCGGCACCGAGCGCCCGATGGTCGAGCAGAACCTGGACGCGCTCCGCCGCATCGGGATCGATCCGCCCGACGATGCACGCAGGCTCGTGCTCGTCCCCGGCACCGAGGCCGAGGCACGCGTCGAGGCGAAGCTCGCCGCCGCCTCGCTCCAGAATCGCGGCTACGTCCACCTGCACCCGGGCTCGCGCTGGTTCTT
>DAOMBL010000387.1:0-3778 GCA_035427325.1 Casimicrobiaceae bacterium | reverse complement strand
TCACGCACCGCGAGCGCGAGAGCACCGAGGAGGTGCGCGTCGGCGGCGTGCTCCAGTACGTCCGGGTGACGCCGCGCGGGGGCCCGCCGTACTTCCTCCTTCCGAATCGCGACGGCACCGGGTTCCTCCGCCGGGACAGCCTCGATCAATCGCTGAGCGTGCCCCAGTGGCGGCTGTTCTCGTGGTGAGCGCCCGCAGGGGCCATCGCTGACCCCTTCGCGCGAAGCGCGCGTTGCCGCATGTCCGTCTACACGACCGTCTCGGCCGAGGATCTCGACGGCTGGCTCGCCCGCTACCCGCTGGGCGGGCTCGTCGCCTGCGAGCCCATCCGCGCGGGCATCGAGAACACCAACTACTTCGTGACGACCGAGCGCGGCCGCCACGTGCTCACGCTCTACGAGCGCCTGCCCGCCGACGAGCTGCCGTTCTACCTGAACCTGATGGCGCACCTCGCGCGCTCGGGCGTCGCCGTCCCCGCGCCGTCGCCCGACCGCAGCGGCGCGTACTTCTCGATGCTGTGCGGCAAGCCCGCGAGCCTGGTCGACCGCGTCGACGGCGAGGCGCACCTCTCGCCCGACGAGAACGACTGCATCGAGGTCGGTCGCGCGCTGGCCGAGCTGCACCTCGCCTCGCAGAGCTACCGCGCGCGCCTCGCGAACCGGCGGGGCGCCGCGTGGTGGCGTCGCGCGGCGCGGTCGGTGCACCCGTTCCTCGATGCGGGGCAGGCGCGCCTCCTCGACGACGAACTCGCCTTCCAGGCGGCGGCCGGACGCATGACGCTGCCGAAGGCCGCGATCCATGGCGACCTCTTCCGCGACAACGTGCTGTTCGCGGACGGCAAGGTCGTCGGGATCATCGACTTCGGCTTCGCTGCGACCGACTTCCTCGCCTACGATCTCGCGATCGCGGTGAACGACTGGTGCAGCGAACCGGACGGCGCGCTCCATCCCGGCCGCACCCGCGCGTTCGTCGACGGCTACCAGCGGCTGCGGCCGCTCACGCGCGACGAGCGAGCCCACTGGGCGACGCTCCTGCGCGCGGCGGCGCTGCGCTTCTGGCTGTCGCGTCTCTACGACCTCCACCTGCCGCGCCCCGGCGAACTGGTGCATGCGCACGATCCCGCCGTCTTCGAGCGGATCCTCGCGCACCGCGCGACCGAGGCCCCCACGCTCCCGATCGCCGACGCCGCGTGAGCGCGAACCCGGACACGCCGCGCGACATCGTCTTCACGGTGCACGAGCCCCGCCGGGGCGTCGCGTGGCTGCGCGACGCGTGGCTCCTGTTCTCGCGCGCCCGGCTGCCGTGGCTCTTCATGCTCGCCACCTACTACATGGTGATGATGGCGATCGAACTCGTGCCGCTCGCCGGCCAGCTCGCCGTGCCGCTGGTCAAGCCGGTGTTCGCCGTGGGCTTCCTGGCGGCGGCCTGGACGCAGGAGCGTGGCGGCCTGCCGCGCGTGCGCGACCTCTTCCTGGGGTTTCGTTCGAACCTCGCGGCGCTCCTGGTGCTGGGCCTCGTGTTCGTCGTCGGCGTCGCGTTCGCCGTGATGGCGACCTCGCTCGTCGACGGCGGCCGTCTGCTCGACGCGCTCTCGTCGCCGGCGCCCGCGGACGACGCGGCGCGCGAAGCCTGGGCGGTGACGCTGGCCGCGACGCTGCGCGACCCGCGCACGGTGCTCGCGATGGCCTTCGCGGTCCTCGTCGCCTTGCCGACGCTCGCGGCCCTCTGGTTCGCTCCCGGCCTCGTCGTGTTCCAGGACCTGTCCGCGCCCGCCGCGCTCGGCTACTCGCTCAAGGCCGCGCTCGCGAACTGGCGGCCGCTCGCGGTCTACGGCATCGCCGTGTTCGCCCTGGGCGGTCTCCTGCCGGCGCTCGCGCTCGGACTCGTCTCGTCCGCCTTGCCCGCCTCGGCCGTCGGCGTGCTCGCCATCGCGCTCCTCATGCCCTACGCGTTCTTCTTCGCCGCGACGCTGCACGTGTCCGACTACGTGAGCTACCGCGACGTGTTCCACGCCGGCGAGACGCTCGCGCCGCTGACGCCGGCGGCGCCTCCGCGCGACTGACCCGTTCCGCATGGCGGCGACGGCATCCTCCGGCTGGCGTCGCGCGTTTCCCGGGCTCGCGCAGATCCTCACCCGGACGCCGGGAGCGTGGCGCGCCGACGCGCTCGCGGGGGCCACGGTCGCCGTCGTGATGATTCCGTCGGTGCTCGCCTACGCGGAACTCGTCCGCCTCCCGCCCGCGGCCGGCCTCTACGCGGCGATCGGCTCGATGGCGATCTTCCTGCTGCTCACGCCGTCGCGGCGCGTGATTGTCGGCCCGGACACGACGATCGCCCTTCTCGCCGCCAGCATCGTCGCACCGCTCGCGATGGGCGACCCGGCGCGCACCGCGGCCCTCGCCGCGCTGGTCGCCATCATGGCCGGCGTCGTGCTGCTGGCGGCCGCGCGCCTGGGACTCGGCCAGGCCGCCGACGCGCTCGCGCGGCCGGTGATCGTGGGCTATGCGAACGGCGCGGCGCTGGTGCTGATCGTCTCGCAACTCGGAACGCTCTTCGGCGTCTCGTCCGGGCAGCAGACGTTCGGCGCGCGCGTGATCGAAGCCGCGAGCGCGGCTGCCGTCGCGCATGCGCCGACGCTCGTCCTCGGCAGCACGCTGATCGCGGTGCTGCTCGCCTGCCGGCGATGGGCCCCGCGCCTGCCGGGCGCGCTCGTGGCGTGCGCGCTCGCCATCGCGGCGGACGCCGCCTTCTCGCTCCGCGATCACGGCGTCGCGATGCTCCCCGCGATCGCTGCGGGCGTGCCGGCGCCGGCGCTGCCCGACGTCACGATCGCCGACGTCCGCGATCTCGCCGGCGGAGCGCTCGCGCTCGCGTTCCTCACCTTCGCCGAGGGCATCCTGCTCGCCCGCACGCTCGCCGAGCGGCGCGGCGAGGAAGTCGATGCGGAGGCGGAACTGCGTGCGCTGGGCGCGGCCAACGTCGCCGCCGGGTTCGCCGGCGGCTTCAGCGTGGGCGCGAGCGGCTCGCGTTCGATCGCCGGCGACGCCGCCGGGGCCACGTCGCAGCGGACGCAGCTCGTCGCGCTCGTGCTGCTCGTCGCGTTCACCCAGTTCCTCGCGCCGTTCCTCGCGTGGCTGCCGCGCGTCGCGCTGGCCGCGATCCTCATCGCCGCGGGCATCCACCTGCTCGACCTCCGCGGCCTGCGCGCCCTGTGGAAGCTCGAGCGCCACGCGTTCCTGATCGCGATGGGCGTGACGATCGGCGTGCTCGTGCTGGGCGTGCTGCCGGGCATGCTGATCGGCGTCGCGCTCGCGTTCCTCGAAGTGCTGGTCGAAGTCGCGCGGCCGCGCGACGCGGTGCTGCGGCGCCGCCCCGGGGATCGTCACTTCCACGATCTCGACGACGACGAGCCGGGCGAGTCGACGCCCGGGGCCGTCGTCTATCGCCTCTATGCGCCGCTCGTGTTCGCGAACGCGCGCCACGTCGCCGACCGCATCCGCGAAGTCGTCTACGCCGCGACGCCGGAGGCGAAGGTCGTCGTGCTCGACCTGCAGGCGGTGTGGGAGATCGACGTCACCGCCGCCGACGTCCTCACCGGCCTGCACGACGAATTCGAGGATCGCGGGATCGATCTCCGCTTCGCGCGCGCGAACCGCCCGCTGCGCGAGCAGATCCACCGCATGCTCGCGGGCCACGACGTGGGCCACGAGCGCTTCTTCCCGTCGGCGTCGGCGGCGGTCGACGACTTCCTCGCGACAGTCGAGGCCAAGCCGCACTG
>DAOMBL010000386.1:0-3787 GCA_035427325.1 Casimicrobiaceae bacterium | reverse complement strand
GGTCGACGAGGCGCTGTTCCTCGGCGGCCTCGACAAGGGCGCGTTCCTGCGCGAGTTCGAGCCCGATTTCTACTTCGACGACCAGACGCGCCACGTCGATTCGGCGTCGCGCCACGTGCCCTCCGGCCACGTGCCGCACGGCGTCGCGAACGAGTAGGCGCCAGCGCACGTCCGCCGCCACGCCGGGGCGCAAGGTCGCGGCGGTCGGATCGGGAGTTGGCAGCGGCTGCGCGGACGGCTAGGATCGGGCCGGTTCGACCCGCGGATGCCACCGATGAAGCTCGCTCGCCACGCCTTCGCCGCATTGTTGCTGATCCTTGGTGTCGCCGCCACCGCGGACGCGCAGGAGATCCGCTGCCAGAGCCGCAACTTCCAGTACCAGTTCTGTCCGAGCCCTGGCGAGGTGATCGACGCCACGCTGGTCCGGCAGGATTCGCAGGCCGCGTGCGTACGCGGCCGCACCTGGGGCTGGAACGGCAACGGGGTCTGGGTCTCGAACGGGTGCTCGGGCCGGTTCCGCGTGCAGACCTTCCAGAGCCTGCCGCCGTGGCCCGGAGGCGATCGCATGGTCTGCGCGAGCCGCGGGTACCGCTACGAGTTCTGCGCGGTGCCGCAGCGCGTCTTCGATGTGCAGCTGATCCGCCAGACGTCGAGCGCGGGGTGCGTGCTGGGGCGCACCTGGGGCTGGCGCGCCGACGGCGTGTGGGTGAACGACGGGTGCGCCGGCGAGTTCCGGGTGCGAACCGACTTCGCGCCCGTGCCGCCGGTGCGTCCGGGGCTCGTGACCTGCTCGAGTCGTTCGTTCCGCTACGGCTTCTGCGAAACGGGACCGATCGCCGGCGCGCAGCTCGTGACGCAGCTCTCGCAGTCGTCCTGCCTGCGCGGCCGGTCGTGGGGAACGACGCCCAGCGGCATCTGGGTCGACCACGGCTGCTCGGCGACGTTCCGGATCCAGCCGCGCTGGTAGCCCGCGGCGTCCCGTCAGCCCGGTCGGGCCGTTGCCGTCCGGGGCACGCACAGGCGACGCGTCTCGCCGGTGGCGAGCGTGACGTCGATCACGTCGGCATCGACGCCGTAGACTTCCGCGAGCGAGGCGGGCGTGATCGCCTCGCGCGGCGGCGCGTCGGCGACGAGCCTGCCGCCGTGCAGCAGCGCAACGCGGTCGGCGCACAGGAACGCCTGGTCGGGATCGTGCGTCGCCATGACGACGCCGATGCCCGAGCGCGCGAGGGCGCGCACCTCGTCGAGCACGCGCACCTGGTTGCCGAAATCGAGGCTCGCGGTCGGCTCGTCCATCACGACGAGCGGCGCCTCCTGCGCGAGCGCGCGAGCGATGAGCGCGAGCTGGCGCTCGCCGCCGGAGACGCGCGTGTAGACCTGACCCGCGAGATGCGCGAGGCCGAGCCGCTCGAGGCTCGCTTCCGCGATCGCCACGTCGCGCCTGCCGGGCGAGGAGAACGGCGGAAGATGCGCGGTGCGGCCCATGAGCACGACGTCGAGGACGCTGAACGGAAAGGCGCCTGCGTGCGCCTGCGGCACGTACGAGACGCGCTTCGCGATCGCCGTGCGCGAGAGTCGGGCGAGCGGTTCGCCGTCCAGGCGCACCTCGCCGCCCTGCGCGGGCAGGAGGCCGAGCAGCGTGCGGAACAGCGTCGACTTGCCGCCACCGTTCGGGCCGAGGAGGCAGACGATCTCGCCGGCCGGGAGCGACAGCGACACGTTGCGCCCGACCCGGTGTCCGGGATAGCCGAAGTCGAGCGCGACGCTCTCGAGCCGGGCGCTCACTGCCAGCTCCGCTTCGAGCGCACGAGCTGCCAGAGGAACAGCGGCGTGCCGACGAACGCGGTGAGCACGCCCAGCGGGATCTCGATGCGCGCGGTGGTGCGCGCGAGCGTGTCGACGGCGAGCAGGAACGCCGCGCCGAGCACCGCCGATACCGGCAGCAGCCGGCCGAAGTCGGGGCCGACGGCGAGCCGCGCGAAATGCGGGACGACGAGCCCGATCCAGCCGATGATGCCGGAGATCGAGACGGCGGCCGCGGTCATCAGCGTCGCCGACGCGATGATCGCGAGGCGCAGCCTCGTGGTCTCGACGCCCATCGCGCGCGCCTCCTCGTCGCCCTGCGAGAGCAGGTTCACGCGCCAGCGCAGCAGCCACAGCGGCACGAGGCCCACCGCGATCGCGGGCAGCGCGGTGGCGAGATCCGCGGGCGCGGCGCCCGCGAGGCTGCCGAGCAGCCAGAACGTGATCGCGGGCAACTGGTTGTACGGATCGGCGAGGACCTTGAGGAGCGCGACGCAGGCGCCGAGCAGCGCGCCCACGAGCACGCCCGCGAGGACGAGCACGAGCAGCGGATCGTGCCCGCGCACCGCGGAGGCGATCACGTAGACGAGCGCGACCGCGACGAGGCCGAACGCGAACGCGAGGCCCTGGATCGCGACGACCGGCAGCGCGAGGAAGATGCCGAGCACCGCGCCCACCGCCGCGCCGCCCGACACGCCGAGGATGTCGGGCGAGACGAGCGGATTGCGGAACAGGCATTGATACGCGGCGCCCGCGGCCGCGAGCGCCGCGCCGATCGCGAGCGCCGCGCCTATGCGCGGTCCGCGCACGCTCCAGACGATGGTCTCGGCCGTCGGGTCGATGCCGGAGGGCGAGCCCGAGAGCTTCGACCACGCCAGGGCCAGGAGGTCGCCGGGCGGCACCGGATAGCGGCCGACGGCGAACGCCAGCGCGACGACGCCGACGAGCGATGCGAGCGACAGGCCGGCGACGAGCCACGCGCGCGCGCGCGCCGACGCTCCGGCCCGCGTCGACGTGTCCTGCGATCCGCCGGCGCGTTCGGAAGGCATCGGATTCATCGCGGGCAAGGGCCGATGATACCCGCGCGCCGGTCCGCCCGGCGCGGCCGGCACGCGAGGCGGTCAGCCCGGCGGCGCGCGTTCCGCGGTGGCGATCAGCGCGTCGAGCTGCGGTTCGGAGGGCGTCTGGTGGTAGAGCCGCGTGTAGTCGTCGCGCACCTGCGCACGCAGGTCGTCGGCGAACGCGTCGGGATACAGGACGCGTCCGAGCCAGCGCAGGCCGGTGATGCGGTTGATGGACGGCGGGAAGTCGATCCACCCGAAGGGGACGGCCGGGGCGAGGTGGACGCGCCGCGACTTGACGGCCGCCACCTGCATCCACAGCGGATCGCGGCGGACCGAGGCGAAGAACGTCGGGTCGGTCGTGACGATCACCTCCGGATTCCACGCGAGGACCTGTTCGAGCGATACCGTGACGAGACCGCCGCGCCCGAGCGACGCCGCGACGTTCGTCGCGCCCAGCCGGTCGATCACCTCCATGTTGATCGATCCGGCGAGCCCGGTGTCCAGTCCGCGGGGGCCGCGACCGTAGTACAGCCGGGGCCGCGCCGAAGGTGCAATCGCGGCCACGCGCTTCGTGACATCGTCCACGGTGCCGCGCGCGTGCGCGGCGAGCGCGGCGGCGCGCGCGTGCTCCCCCGTGAGATCGCCGATCGTGCGGATCGCGTCCGCGATCCGGTCGAAGCTGCCGTCGAGCAGCAGATAGGGAATGCCGGTCTGCTGCTGGACGCGGTCCGCGAGCGAGGCGAACGTGTCGTTGACCGCACCGTAGTCGACGATCACGTCGGGACGCGACGCGATCACGAGTTCGACGTTCGCCGTGTTGCCTCGGCCCGTCAGCCGGCCGGTGACCGGCAGGTCGGCGTACTTCGCGGGGACGAACGGGCGCTCGGCCGGACGGAACGGCGAGGTCCAGCCCGCGAGCG
>DAOMBL010000385.1:0-3864 GCA_035427325.1 Casimicrobiaceae bacterium | reverse complement strand
GAAGCCCGACCCACAGCGGGATCGCGGCGCCCCGTCGGGCTGAAGCCCGACCCACAGCGGGATCGCGACGCCCCGTCGGGCTGAAGCCCGACCCACAGCGGGATCGCGGCGCCCCGTCGGGCTGAAGCCCGACCCACGGCGGGATCGCGGCGCCCCGTCGGGCTGAAGCCCGACCCACGGCGGGAGCCGGACGTCAGTTGATCTCGGCCGCCGTGCCCGGCGCCGGCGAGAACCCGAGGTCTCCGCGTGCGAGGGCGGCTTCGCGGCCGCCGTAGCTCGCGAGGAGTTCCGCCTGCCGGCGCTTCGCGCGCGCGTCGACGGCGTCCGGATCGAGGATCGCGCGCAGCCTCCGCTCGCCTTCGACGAGCACGCCGCGATGGCGCGCTTCGCCCGCGCGGTCGTGGCGCTCCTCCGGATCGGCCTCGAGGTCGAAGAGCTGCGGCGGATGGGCGACGTAGTGGCAGTACTTCCAGCGTCCGAAGCGCAGCATGAATGCGCCGGCGATCGACGCCGTCGCGTGGTATTCGGAGAGTACCGGGCGCTCAGGGCTCGCGCCGTTCGCCACCTCGAACAGCGACGCCCCGGGCAGCGCGTCGCGCCCGCGCGGCAGCGGTGCGCCCGCCGCTTCGAGGATCGTCGGCGCGCAATCGATGAGCGACACCGGCGTGTCGACGACGCGGCCGGCCGCGATGTCCGGGCCCGCCATCAGCAGCGGCACGCCGGCGGACTCTTCGTAGAACGTCGACTTGCCCCACAGCCCGCGCGCGCCGAGGTTGTCGCCGTGGTCGCTCGTGTAGATCACGCGGGTGTCGGACGCGAGGCCGGCGGACGCGAGCGCGCCCAGCACCAGCCCGACGTTCTCGTCCATCGCCGAGACGAGCCCCGCATATCCGGCGATCGCGCGCTTCACGTCGGTGTCGGAGTGGAAGTGCGCGTCGTAGTCGACCGTGTGCTCGTAGATCTCATGGAACGGGTGCCGGGGCCGCGACTCGCGAGCGTAGAGCTTCGGCATCGGGAGGTCCTGCTGCCGGTAGCGGTAGAACCAGCGCGGCGGCGCGGTCAGCGGGAAGTGCGGCGACACGAACGACACGAACAGGACCCAGGGCCGCTCGCGCCACTTCGGCGCCTCCTCGTGCAGCCAGATCTGCGCGCGCGCGGCGATGTCGCGGTCGTAGACCGAATAGGTCGACTCGCCCGGCCCCGCCCGCTTCGCCATCTTGTCGCCGCCCTTGCGCTTCGGGATGTCCTCGCGCACGAGGCCCTTCACGTCGCCGATCCCGTCGACGACGTGCATCGGGACGATCTCCTCGGAGAAGCCGTGGTCGTCGCCCGGCCGGCCGCGGAAGTGCAGCTTGCCGATCGCCACCACGCGGTGGCCCGCCTGCCGCAGTCGGTGGTGCCAGCTCGGAACCGCTCCGTCGTACGCGTCGGCGTTGTCCCAGTAGCCGATGTCGTGCACGTAGCGGCCGGTCGCGAACGACGCGCGGGCCGGGACGCAGATCGGGCAGGGGGTGTACGCCGAGGTGAAGCGCGTGCCGCGCGCGGCGAGCGCGTCGAGGTTCGGCGTCTCGACGAACGGATGGCCGGCGGCGCCCAGGAACTTCGGGTTGTGCTCGTCCGACATGAGGACGAGCAGGTTCTTCGGGGTCATCGTTCGATTTCCGGATCGGGAAGCGCCATGCCGTTGTGGACATGCTGGAGGTTGCGCTATTCTGCCATGGAATAGCCTTGCTCCCGCCGCGATGGAACTCGAACCGCTTCGCCTGTTCCTGCAGGTCGCCGCCACCGGCAGCTTCTCGCGCGCCGCGGCGCTCGCCTCGTCGACCCAGTCGGCGGTGAGCAAGCGCATCGGCGCGCTGGAGCGGCATCTCGAGGCGCGCCTGTTCGAACGCACCGGGCGGGGCGCCCGCCTGACCTCCGCGGGCCGCCGCCTGCTCCCGCGCGCCGAGGCGCTGACGGCCGAGGTCGACCGGCTCGCCGAACTCGTGCGCGACGACGCACCTGCGCTGCGCGGCGTCGTCCGGGTGTCGATCCAGCCGTCGGTGAGCTGGCCGCTCGCCGGCGACCTGATCGGCGAGGTGCGCCGCCGCCACCCGGGCGTGCGCCTGCAGATCGCCGAAGGCCCGACGCGACAGATCGAAGAGGGACTCGCCGACGGCCGCGTCGACCTGGGCGTCGTGTCGCTCGCGCCGCCGCCCGCGCTCGGCGAATGCCATCCGCTGTTCGAGGTGCCGCTCCTCGTCGCCGGAGCGGCCGGCGACCCGGAACTCCGCGCGCGCACGATCACGTTCGCGCGCTTCGCGCGGCTCCCGCTTGCGATCGCGACGATGCCCAACGGCGGACGCGTCCTGGTCGAGGAGGAGGCGCGGCGCGCCGGCCTCGCGCTCCGCGTCGCGGTCGAGGTCAATTCGATCCACGTGCTGAAGAAACTCGTCGCCCGCGGCGGCCTCTACACGATCGCGTCCCCCGGCGTGATCGCGGCCGAGGTGGCTGCGGACGAACTCCAGTACGCGCGCATCGTCCGCCCGGAGATCCGCCAGTCGTTCACCCTGGTCGTGAGTGCGCGTCGGCGCGCGAGCGCGGCAGTGCAGGCAGTGGCGCAACTCGTTCGCGAACTCGCACTTCCCGCGGGACGCGGCCGGTCGCTCCGATCCATCTTCACGAAGGAGGTCGCATGAAAGCCTTGTCCCGCATCTGGCTCGCGATGGCCGCGGTGCTCGCGTTCGCCGTCCCGGGGAGCGCCATGTCGCAGGGCTACCCCAACCGGCCGATCAAGCTCATCGGGGCGGACTCGCCGGGCGGAGCGCCCGACCCGCTCGCCCGCCTCGCGGCACTGGCGATCGGCGACGCGCTGGGCCAGCCGGTCGTCGTCGAGAACCGCCCGGGCGCCGCGGGCCTGCCCGGTGCCGAGTCGGTCGCCAAGTCGCCGCCCGACGGGTACACGCTCCTCGTCATCACGTCCGCCGTCTACGCGATCCTGCCGAACCTGCGCCGCGACCTCCCGTTCGACGTGACGAAGGACTTCGCGGCGGTCACGCGCCTCGCGACCGCCTCGAACGTGCTGGTCGTGAACAACGACCTGCCGGCGGCGAACGTCGCGGAACTCGTGCGCTACGCCAAGTCGAAGCCCGGTGCGCTCAACTACGCGTCGGCGGGCATCGGCACGCCCGGACACCTCGCCGGCGAGATGCTGAACCTGCTCGCCGGCATCCAGGTCGCGCACATCCCGTACAAGGGCGCCGCGCCGGCGCTGCTCGACGTCATCGCCGGCAACGCGCAGTACATCTTCACCTCGCCGCTCGCCGCCGGCGCGCACATGAACGCGGGGCGCGTGCGCGCCATCGCGACGACCGGCACCGAGCGCAATCCCTCGCTCCCGAACCTGCCGATGGTCGCCGATAGCGTGCCGGGCTACGAGATCACGCAGTCCTGGGGCGTGGCGGTTCCGGCGGGGACGCCTCCGGACATCGTGAAGCGGCTGAACGAAGCGTTCGTCAAGGCAATGGCGAGCCAGGACGTGAAGGAGAAGGTGCTGAAGACCGGCGCGGTGCCCGCCGGCGACTCCCCTGCGGCGTTCGAAGCGTTCATGGCCGCCGAGCGCGCGCGGATGGGCGACGTCATCAAGCGTTCGGGCATCGTGCTGAAGGACTGAACCGGCGGCGCTCCGCGGGGTCTTTGTGGGTCGGCCTTCAGGCCGACATCAGGTATCAGGTATCAGGTATCAGGTATCAGAGGACAGTCGCGCCGGCGACTCCCGGGGCGGCGCATCGAGCGCCGGGGAGCGCCTTCCAGGTCGGGTTCAAGTCCAACTGTCGGGCTGAAGCCCGACCCACAGCGGAGGGGTTGTGGGTCGGCCTTCAGGCC
>DAOMBL010000384.1:0-3868 GCA_035427325.1 Casimicrobiaceae bacterium | reverse complement strand
GACGGCGGCTCGCGCCGCGCCCGGCGCGTCGCGGCCGGCCCGGGGAGGCGGCGCGCGGATGGCGGACGACGGCGGATCCGGCGGGCGCCGGGGTTGACGTTAACGTAAACGTAACCCAGAATCGATGGCCTCCCGATCCCCAGGGGCGATCCGCGCCGCCCCGCCCCGGCCCTCCGCGATGCCGCAGGCCCGCTTCGAGTTCGGAACGCCCGACGCCCCCTCGCGCGTGCGCGCGAGTTTCGCGCGCCAGGGCGCGATGGCGACGATCGGCGCGAGCCTCGACGCGGTCGAACCGGGCTACTGCGCGATCTCGCTCGTCCCGCACGCGGGCGTCTCGCAGCAGCACGGCTACGTGCACGCGGGCATCGTGGCGGCGATCGTCGACAGCGCCGGCGGCTACGCGGGATACTCGCTCTTTCCGGCGAACGCCTCGGTGCTGACCGTCGAGTTCAAGCTCAATCTGCTCGCGCCGGCGGAGGGCGACCGGATCGTCGCGGAAGGGTTCGTCGTCAAGCCGGGACGCACGCTGTGCATCACGCGCGGCGAGGTGCACGCGGAGTCCCGGGGCCGGCGCAGGCTCTGCGCGCTGATGCAACAGACGCTGATGCTGATGCACGGGAAGGACGACGGGGACGAGCGGCCGGCGGCCGCACGGCGCTCGAACGAGGAGGACGCGTGAACGACAGCGCGAAGTCGCGCCCGAACGTCGCTGCGGAGGAACCATGATTCCGTCGATCGATTTCCACCACGGCGAGACCGTCGACATGCTGCGCGAGACGGTGCGCCAGTTCGCCGCCGACGAGATCGCGCCGCGCGCCGCGGCGATCGACCGCGACAACCGGTTCCCGGAGGACCTGTGGCGCAAGATGGGCCGGCTCGGCCTCCTCGGGATCACGGTCGAGGAGTCGTACGGGGGCACGGGGATCGGCTACCTCGCGCACGTCGTCGCGATGGAGGAGATCTCGCGCGCGTCCGCCTCGGTCGGCCTCTCGTACGGCGCGCACTCGAACCTGTGCGTCAACCAGATCCGCCGCAACGGCAGCGAGGCGCAGAAGCGCCGCTACCTGCCGAAGCTCGTCTCGGGCGAGCACGTCGGCGCGCTGGCGATGAGCGAGCCGGGCTCGGGCTCGGACGTCGTCTCGATGCGCACCCGCGCGACGAGGCGCGACGGCCACTGGGTGCTGAACGGCAGCAAGATGTGGATCACCAACGGCCCGGACGCGGACACGCTCGTCGTCTACGCGAAGTCCGACCCCGAGGCCGGCGCCCGGGGCATCACGGCGTTCATCGTCGAGAAGGGCATGGCCGGCTTCTCGACCGCGCAGAAGCTCGACAAGCTCGGCATGCGCGGGTCGAACACCTGCGAACTCGTGTTCCGCGACTGCGCGATCCCCGACGCGAACGTGCTGGGGGAGGAGGGGCGCGGCGTCAACATCCTGATGAGCGGGCTCGACTACGAGCGCGCGGTGCTCTCGGGCGGGCCGCTCGGCATCATGCGGGCGTGCATGGACGTCGTCGTTCCGTACGTGCACGAGCGGCGGCAGTTCGGCCAGCCGATCGGCGAGTTCCAGCTGATGCAGGGCAAGCTCGCCGACATGTACACGACGATGCAGGCCTCGCGCGCCTACGTCTACGCGGTCGCGCAGGCGCTCGACCGCGGGCACGCGGGCGCCGCGGCGCGCAAGGACGCGGCCGGCGCGATTCTCTACGCGGCCGAGAAGGCGACCTGGATGGCCGGCGAGGCGATCCAGTGCCTCGGCGGCAACGGCTACATCAACGAGTATCCGACCGGGCGGCTGTGGCGCGATGCCAAGCTCTACGAGATCGGCGCCGGCACGAGCGAGATCCGGCGGATGCTGATCGGCCGGGAACTCTTCAACGAGACGAAATGACGGGGCGCGCCATGCAGAACGATCCGATCGTCATCGTCGGCGCCGCACGGACGCCGATGGGGGGATTCCAGGGCGACTTCGCGTCGCTCGCGGCGAGCGATCTCGGCGCCGCGGCGATCCGGGCCGCGGTCGAGCGCGCGGGCGTGAAGCCCTCCGAGGTCGACAAGGCGATCATGGGCTGCGTGCTGCCGGCGGGTCAGGGACAGGCGCCCGCGCGGCAGGCGGCGCTGAAGGCGGGATTGCCGCAGTCGGTGCCCTGCACGACGGTCAACAAGATGTGCGGCTCCGCGATGGAGGCGGCGATCCTCGCGCACGACATGCTCGCCGCGGGTTCGCACGACGTGATCGTCGCCGGCGGCATGGAATCGATGTCCAACGCGCCCTACCTGCTGCCGAAGGCGCGCGCCGGCTACCGGATGGGCCACCAGCAGGTCTTCGACCACATGTTCCTCGACGGGCTCGAGGACGCCTACGACAAGGGGCGGCTGATGGGCACCTTCGCCGAGGACTGCGCATCGAAGTTCTCGTTCACGCGGGAGGCGCAGGACCGGTTCGCGCTGGCGTCGCTCTCCCGGGCGCTCGCCGCGAACGAGGACGGCACGTTCGCCTGGGAGATCGCGCCGGTGACGGTGTCCGGCCGCACGGGCGAGGTGACGGTCGCGAAGGACGAGCAGCCCGCGAAGGCAGCGCCCGGGAAGATCCCGACGCTCAAGCCCGCGTTCCGCAAGGACGGCACGGTCACCGCCGCGAACTCCTCGTCGATCTCCGACGGCGCCGCGGCGCTCGTCCTGATGCGCCGCTCGACGGCCGAAGCACGCGGACTCGCGCCGCTCGCGGTGATCGTCGCGCACGCGGTGCACGCGCAGGCTCCCGGCGAGTTCACGACCGCGCCGGTCGGCGCGATCGCGAAGGTGCACGCGAAGGCCGGCTGGAGCGCGAAGGACGTCGACCTGTACGAAGTGAACGAGGCGTTCGCGGTCGTCACGATGGCGGCGATGCGCGAGCACGGCATCCCGCACGAGCGGATGAACGTGCACGGCGGCGCCTGCGCGCTCGGCCATCCGATCGGAGCGTCGGGCGCGCGGATCGTCGTCACGCTGCTGGGTGCATTGCGCAAGCACGACAGGCGCCGCGGCGTCGCATCGCTGTGCATCGGCGGCGGCGAGGCGACGGCGATGGCGATCGAGCGGCTGTGATGCACGCGCGCTGCGCCCGCTCGCGCGACGACGCGCGGCGTCTCGGCCGAAGGACGTGCCGATGATTCCGCTCGAGACCTGGCTGCTGTTCGTCGCGGCCTCGATTGCGCTGGCGGTCACGCCCGGCCCGAACCTCGTCTACCTCGTCGCGCGGACGGTCGCGCAGGGGCGGCGCGCGGGCCTGGTCTCGCTCGCGGGGACGACGAGCGGGTTCGTCTGCCACGTGCTGGCGGCCGCGTTCGGCCTCTCGGCGATCCTGGCCGCCGTGCCCTACGCCTACGACGCCGTCCGCTACGCGGGCGCGGCCTATCTCGCGTGGCTCGCGTGGACGACGTGGCGCGACGCGAAGCCGTTGCCGCGGGGCGCCGCGACGCCGCCCTCGCGGCCGGGCGCGATGTTCCGCGCGGGCCTCGCGACGAGCCTGCTGAACCCGAAGGTCGCGCTGTTCCAGCTCGCGCTGTTCCCGCAGTTCGTCGATCCGTCGCGCGGAAGCGTGCTCGCGCAGTCGCTCGTGCTCGGCGCGACGCAGCTCGTGATCGTCGCGGGATCCGACACGCTCTGCGTCCTCGCCGCCGCGCAGCTGAAGCGCGCGTTCTCGGGCGCCACCCGCTGGGCGGTCTGGTCGAAGCGGATCCTCGCCGGCGTGTTCGGCGGGCTCGCGCTGCGGCTCCTGGCCGAGTCGAGACGATGAGCGGAATGGCCACGGCGCGGTTCCGGCGAGCGAGGTGACCCCATGGTCCTCTCCGGCGATCACAGGCTCGTTCGCGACACGATGCGCGC
>DAOMBL010000383.1:0-3873 GCA_035427325.1 Casimicrobiaceae bacterium | reverse complement strand
GCGGTGGCCCGCGCCCAGGTCCGCGCCGGATCGAGCGCCGACGGGAGGCCCTGGCGCGACAGGTCCGGCGTGGCGGCGTAACCGTAGCCGCCGTCGGCGTAGACGGTCGCCATGACGCCGCGCTCGTGCGAGCGTTCGAGCGGCAGCGGCACGTTCTTGCGGACCGTGCAGGTCGTGGCGGTCTGGTCGACGAAGCGCAGCGACCAGTAGTCGGCCGCGAAGGTCACGCGGGGCAGGTCGAGGGGCATGGGGAACCGGTGGGGGCGGGCGAAGGCCGAAGGGTAACCGGAACCGGCGTTCCCTCCACCGCGATTCAGGGTCCGGACGTCTCGCCGTTCCCGCCCGTACCGCTGCGCTCCGGTCGCGCCAGGGTCGCGAGCGCCTCCCCGGTCACCCGGGCGATCCGCCAGTCCGGAAGCACGGTCGCGCCGAGGCGCTCGTAGAAGCCGATCGCCGGCGCGTTCCAGTCGAGCACCGACCACTCGAAGCGCCCGCTGCCCCGTTCGACCGCGACGGCGGCGACCGCCCGCAGCAGGCGGGCGCCGATGCCTGCGCCGCGGTGTTCCGGCCGGACGTAGAGGTCCTCCAGCCACGTGCCGCGGCGGGCGAGGAACGTCGAGAAAGTTGTAAAAAACAAGGCGAATCCGACGATTTCCTCACCTGATACCGCAACCAGCACCTGGGCGGCCGGATCCGGGCCGAACAGGGCGTCGCCGAGTTCGTCGGACGAACCGGTGCACAGGTGGTCGAGGCGCTCGTAGCGGGCGAGGTCGCGGATCAGCGCGTGGATCGCCCCCAGGTCGGCCGGCCGGGCCGGGCGGATCGCGGCCGAGTCGGGGTCGATCATGCCGGTGCCCCGCGCGAGAACCGACTCGGGTCGCTCCGAAGAGGCACTGCGAACCCGCCCGGAGCCGCGAATTCGGCCATTTCGCGTCGAATCATGAGCCGGGCGACCGGTCGGCCGACCTGCCTCCGGCCGGCGGCGTGGCGCGCAATCTCAGGCAAATCAGGGGGTTGGGTGTCGCGTGCGCTCAAGGTTGGCAGAATTGCAACATTTCGGCCACGAAAGTGTAGCAAGCGTCCCGGTTTCGTTGCCCCGCGGATTGGCCGTCGAGTACAGTCGGGTCACGTGTCGCGCCACTGACAAGCGCTTGCCCGAGCGCGGCACACCACAACACTCTGGGGGTTTCCATGGCTTTTCAGCGCAGAAAGGTTGCGGCCGCACTCGCGTACCTCGCGGGCGTCGGTACTGCGGCGTCACTGCTGACCGCGGTGCCGGCCTACGCACAGGACATGCGGGTTGAAGTCACCGGTTCGTCGATCCGGCGGGTCGACGCGGAAGGCTCGCTGCCGGTCACCGTGGTCACGCGGGAGGACATCGCGACATTGGGCGTCACATCGACCGAGCAGCTGGTCGCCACGCTGCCGTTCGTCGACTCGCTCGGCGGCCTCAACATGGCGAGCGGCGCCGGTCTCTCCACCTACGGGCAGTCGTCGGTCTCGCTGCGCGGCCTGGGCTCGACCCGGACGCTGGTGCTGGTGAACGGCCGGCGCATCGCCGGCTTTTCCGGCGACGACGGTTCGGTCAACGTCAACTCGATCCCGATCGCGGCGATCGAGCGCGTCGAGGTGCTGCGTGACGGCGCGTCCGCGGTCTACGGCTCCGACGCGATCGCGGGCGTGCTGAACTTCATCCTGCGCAAGGACTACAAGGGCATCGAGGTCGGCGGCCAGTACGGCCAGTCGACGCGCAGCGGCAAGGCCACCGGCTGGGACGCCTACATCATCGGCGGCTTCGGCGACCTCGCGAAGGACAAGTTCAACGTCACGGCGTCGCTGTCCTACGCGAAGCAGGACGCGCTGTTCGGCAAGGACCGGGATTTCGCGTCGGTCGGCACGGTGCTGCCCTACTTCGTGAGCGGCGCGACCGGCCAGGGCAACATCGAAGGCGGATGGAACCTCGGCACGCGCCTGCCCGACGGCACCTGGGTGCCGGGCACGCCGCAGTCGGGCTTCGGCACGTCGCCCGGCCGCGGCTACGGCAACCCGCTCGCCGCGACCAACAACTGCGAAGCGGTCAACATGCGGCTCGACCCGAACCTCACGTCCAAGGAGGTGCCGTTCTGCAACTACGACACCGCGCCGTTCGTCGGCCTGATCCCGGAGACCGAGCGCTGGAACGGCAGCGTCAACTTCACCTGGCAGATCAACAAGGACGTCCAGTTCTTCGCCGAAGGGATGTATTCCGAGCAGGAGAACATCCAGACGATCCAGGGTTCGCCGGTCCGCTGGTCGTTCAACCAGACCGACAACCTGTTCAACGAACTGGGCATCGACTCCGCGCTGCTGATCAAGCCGGACAACCCGAACTACCAGCTCGCGGCGGACTTCCTCAACGCGAATGGATTCGGGAGCCTCGTCGGGCAGCCGCTCGCCATCACCTCGCGCGTGCAGGACTTCGGCGGCCGGCAGAACAAGGACAAGGCGGAGCAGTGGCGCATTCTGACGGGCCTGCGCGGCACGTTCAGGAACCAGGACTGGGAACTCGCGTACTACCACAACGAGAACGAACTCAAGGGCGCGACCACCGGCGGGTACTTCTCGCTGACCCAGTACGCGAACGTCATCAACTCGCGCAGCGACTGGAACCCCTGGTCGCTCACGCAGACGCCGGAGTTCAACGCCGCGGTCTCTGCTGCAGCGTACATGGGCCCGACGCTCTCGGCGAAGACCAAGTCCGACACGGTCGACGGCAAGATCACCGGCGAGATCTACCAGCTGCCGGCCGGTCCGCTGACCTACGCGCTGGGCTTCAACTGGGTCGACCAGAGCATCACGCTCAACCCGGCGCCGGCGCAGTTCACCGGCGACATCGCGGGCCTGGGCGGCGCGACGGTCAACCTCGACCAGGGCCGCGACATCCTCGCGTTCTACGGCGAGGTCAACGTCCCGATCGTGCGCGGCTCGAAGGCCGGAGACCTGGAGGCGTCGCTCGCGATCCGCAACGACGACTACAGCGATTTCGGCAACACGACCAACTACTACGTGTCGGCGCGCTGGCAGCCGACCAAGTGGCTGCTCACGCGGATCGCGTACGGCACCGGTTTCCGTGCCCCGACGCTCTCCGACCTGTACTACCCGGTCGTCCTCGGCTCGTCGGCGCAGTTCAACGACCCGGTGACCGGCGAATCGGACCTGCAGGTCAACGAGTACACCGGCGGCAATGCTGAACTCCAGCCCGAGGAGTCGAAGCAGCTGTCGGTCGGGATCGTGCTGCAGCCGGTCAAGCAGTTCTCGTTCGGCGTCGACTACTTCAAGATCAAGCTCGAGGAGATCATCGCCACGCCTTCGACGCAGGAAGTGGTGTCCGGAAATGCTTCGGGCAACCCGGCCTACGCCAACTCGGTGGTGCGCGACGCGGACGGCAACATCCTGACGGTGAACTCGCAGACGGTGAACACCGGCGACGCGACGGTCGAGGGCTACGACATCTCGCTCACCTACCGCGACACGTTCAAGTGGGGTACGCCGAGCGTGAGCCTGCTCGGCACCTACATGACGAAGTTCGACCAGATGAGCCCGGGCGGAGTCATCTCGCACAAGGTCGGGACCATCGTCGACGGCGACTGCAACCCGGTGCTCGATTCGGACACCGGCGGCGTGATCCCTCGCTGGAAGCACCAGCTGCAGTTCGGCTACGAGTACGGTCCCTGGGCGGCGTTCCTGACGAAGAACTACTACCGCAGCTACCAGATGGGCTGCGATCTCGACGGCAACCACCGCGAGACCGGCAACCAGCAGATCTGGGACCTGCAGGTGGCGTGGACCGGCGTCAAGAACCTGCGGCTCGCGGCCGGCGTCAAGAACCTGTTC
>DAOMBL010000382.1:0-3885 GCA_035427325.1 Casimicrobiaceae bacterium | reverse complement strand
GCCTCGCGCGCAGATAACCTTCCCCCCCTCCCTGTCGAGTCGCACCTGTCGCCGTCCCACCCGGACCGGCGGATCGTCGTCCATGACGCGCCAACCCGCGCCCCGAGGAACGAAGCCATGAAGCCGCACCCCAGCCGCAAGTACCGACCCTTCGCCCCGATCGCCCTCCACGACCGGACCTGGCCGTCGAAGACGATCACCCGCCCCCCGGTCTGGTGCAGCGTCGACCTGCGCGACGGCAACCAGGCGCTGATCGAGCCGATGGACGCCGAGCGCAAGCTCCGCATGTTCGACCTGCTCGTGCGCATGGGCTACAAGGAGATCGAGATCGGCTTCCCGGCGGCCTCGCAGACCGACTTCGACTTCGTGCGGATGCTGATCGAGGAACGGCGCATCCCGGACGACGTGACGGTGCAGGTCCTCACGCAGGCGCGCGAGCCGCTGATCCGGCGCACCTACGAGTCGCTCCGCGGCGCGAAGCGCGCGATCATGCACCTCTACAACTCGACCTCGACGACACAGCGGCGCGTGGTGTTCGGCCTTCCGCGCGAGGGCATCGTCGACATCGCGGTCACCGCGGCCAAGCAGGTGCGCGACTTCGCGCTCGCGCAGGCGGACACCGACTGGACGTTCCAGTACTCGCCCGAGAGTTTCACCGGCACCGAACTCGACTTCGCCAAGGAGATCTGCGACGCCGTGACCGCCGTGTGGGCGCCCGCGACGCGCCACAAGATCATCATCAACCTGCCCGCCACGGTCGAGATGGCGACGCCCAACGTCTACGCGGACCAGATCGAGTGGATGCATCGCCACCTCGAACGGCGCGAGCGGATCGTGCTGTCTGTGCACCCGCACAACGACCGCGGCTGCGGTGTCGCGGCGGCCGAACTCGCGCAGATGGCCGGCGCCGAACGCGTCGAGGGTTGCCTGTTCGGCAACGGCGAGCGCACCGGCAACGTGTGCCTCGTCACGCTCGGGCTCAACCTCCACACGCAGGGCATCGACCCGGGCATCGACTTCTCGGACGTGAACGAGATCATCCGCACCGTCGAGCACTGCAACCAGCTGCCGGTCCACCCGCGGCACCCCTACGGCGGCGACCTGGTGTTCACGGCGTTCTCCGGCTCGCATCAGGACGCGATCAAGAAGGGCCTCGCGGCGCGCGCCGACGAAATCGCCCGTGGCAATCCGGTGTGGGACGTTCCCTACCTGCCGATCGATCCGGCCGACGTCGGCCGCACCTACGACGCGGTGATCCGCGTCAACAGCCAGTCGGGGAAGGGCGGCATCGCCTACCTGCTCGAGCGCGACCACGGACTCGCGCTGCCGCGCCTGCTGCAGATCGAGTTCAGCCAGGTGATCCAGCGCATCGCGGATGCCACCGGCAAGGAACTCAGCTCGGCGGAGATCCGCGCCGCGTTCGACCGCGAATACGTCGTGGCGATGCCGGTCGCCTACCGCGACCACCGCGCGCAGCACAGCGCCTCCGACGGTCGCGTCGAGCACCTGGTCGCGCAGCTCTCGATCGACGGACGCGAGAGCAAGGCGGAGGGCGCCGGCAACGGGCCGGTCGAGGCTTTCGTGCGGGCACTGCGAGATAGCCTCGATCTCGACATCCACGTGCAGAACTACCACGAGCACGCGACCGGCGGCGGCGAGGACGCGACCGCGGTCGCCTACGTGCAGTTGCGCATCGGCCAGGAGACGACGGTCTACGGCGTGGGCCTCGACGCGAACATCGTGACCGCGACGCTCAAGGCTGTCGTGAGCGCCGTGAACCGCGCGATCGCGCAGGATGCGCTCGCGCTGCGCACGTCGAGCGTCACGGCGTAGGTGAATCCCCCGAAGCGGCCTGCGGCCGCCTCCCCCCAAGGGGGCGCGCGTCCTCGGGGCGGCCCTTCGGACGCTGGGGCGTCCCCGCCGAAGCGAAGCGTGCAGCCGAG
Source organism: Casimicrobiaceae bacterium (assembly GCA_035427325.1). GTDB lineage: Bacteria > Pseudomonadota > Gammaproteobacteria > Burkholderiales > Casimicrobiaceae > VBCG01. The sequence continues at coordinate 1,942 of DAOMBL010000382.1, read as the reverse complement.
GCTCTTCCTGCGTTTCGAGTTCGGCGGAGACGATCGCATCGGACCGGGCAAGGTCGCTCTGCTCGAGGCGATCGATCGCGAGCGCTCGATCAGCGCGGCCGCGCGCTCGATGGGCATGTCGTATCGCCGCGCCTGGCTCCTCGTCGACACGATGAACCGGATGTTCCGCGAACCGGTCGTCGTCGCGCGACCGGGGCGAGCGTCGGGGCGATCGGCCGACGTGACGGCTTTCGGCGGCCGATTGGTCGCAGCCTTTCGCGACGCGGAGGCGCGCGCCGAGGCTGCGTCGTCCGTCCTCGTGGACGAGATCGTGGCGGCGCTGCGGGCCGGCTACCGTCCTCCGCCGCGGCGCAAGCGCGGCCGGGGCTGACGCGCGTCAGGCGGGAGGCGCCGGACTGACGAGACGGTTGTCGAGCGCGACGGTCTTGACCAGGCACCAGATCGGCATGCCGATCGCGAGTCCCAGGCGGTCGACCGAGTGGCGTGTGACCAGCGCCCAGACCGACGCGCCGCCCACGTCGACACGCACTTCCGCGTAGGGCCCGTCGCGCGGGACGATCTCGGCGACGCGCCCGGGCAGCCGACCCCCGATCGACGAGTCGGCCGGTTCGCTGTGGGCGAGCGCCACCTCGCGCGCGCGGATGCGCAGTCGCAGCCGCGTGCCGGGCGGCGCGTCGACCGCGGGCACCGAGAAGCGCGCCGCGCCGAGCGTGACGTCGGTGAGATGCCAGTCCGGACGGTGCGAGACGACCGTGGCATCGACGATCGAACTCGCCTCGAATCGGCGTCCGGTGTGCGCGCGCAGGTCGGCGCGCGAGAAGACTTCGTCCACCGGGCCGGTCGCGACCACCCGGCCACGCGCGACCAGTACGACGTGCGTCGCCAGGCGCACGACTTCGTCGATCGTGTGGCTCACGTAGACCATCGGCACCGAGTATGCGTCGCGCAGGCTCGTGAGGTAGGGCAGGATCTCGCCCCGGTGGCCCGCATCGAGCGAAGCGAGCGGTTCGTCCAGCACGAGCAGGCGCGGCTGCGCCAGCAGCGCGCGTCCGAGCGCGACGCGCTGCCGTTCGCCGCCCGACAGTCCGCGCGGCTTCCGGTCGAGGAGCGGCCCGATCGCGAGCAGCGAGACGACGTCGTCGAATCGCGCGTACTCCGGCCGGTCGCGCGCCCGTTCGAGGCCGAAGCGCAGGTTGCGCTCGACCGAGAGATGGGGGAACAGGCGCGCGTCCTGGAACACGAAGCCGATGCCGCGCCGGTGCGGCGGGACGTCGACGCCGCGCGCGGAGTCGAAGAACACGTTGCCGTCGAGGCGGACGTGTCCGGACGCCGGGGTGACAATGCCCGCGATCGCGCTCGCGACGCTCGACTTGCCGGCGCCGCTCGGGCCGAACAGCGCGGTCACGCTCCCGGACGACACGAAGGCCACGTCGTAGGCGAACGCGCCGAGCCGGCCCCGCAGGGCGACGTCGAGGCGCGCCGGCGTGTCGCTCACCGGCCGATCGCGCGCTCGACGCGGCGCGCCAGCCACCCGGCGAGCAGCAGCATCCCGACCGCGAGCGCGAACGCGATCGCCACCAGGCGCGCGGCGATCGCGTCGCCGTCGGGCATCTGGGTCGCGGTGTAGATCGCGAGCGGCAGCGTTCGCGTCTCGCCTTCGATGTTCGAGACGAAGGTGATCGTCGCGCCGAACTCGCCGAGGCTCGCGGCGAACGCGACGACTGCCCCGGACAGGATGCCCGGCAGCATCAGCGGCAGCGTCACCGACCGGAAGGTGTCCCAGGGTGTCGCGCCGAGCGTGCGTGCGGCCTGTTCGAGGCCCGAGTCGACCGCCTCGAGCGCAAGGCGGATCGCGCGCACCATGAGCGGGAACGACATCACCGCGGCGGCGAGGGCTGCCCCCTTCGTCGTGAAGACCAGCCGGACCCCGAAAACGACATCG
>DAOMBL010000381.1:0-3887 GCA_035427325.1 Casimicrobiaceae bacterium | reverse complement strand
GCCAGAAGGCCCGGCATGCCTCTCCCCGGGGGAGGCATGGGGCGGTCGGGCGGGTGTACACGTGGAAGCGGATCAGATGCGCATCGGCATCACGACGTACTTGTAGTCGTCGCGGCCGGGGATCGTCAGGAGCGCGCTCGAGTTCGCGTCCCCGAAGGCGATCGTGATCTCCGCGCAGTCGACGTTCTGCAGGACGCCGAGCAGGTAGGTGATGTTGAAGCCGATGTCGAGACCCTCGCCCTGCCAGGCGACTTCGAGTTCCTCCTCGGCTTCCTCCTGCTCGCTGTTGCTGCAGACGATGCGCAGCGTACCGGCGCCCAGCACCAGGCGGACGCCGCGGAACTTCTCGTTCGACAGGATGGAGGCGCGCTGCAATGCGCCGAGCAGCACGTTGCGGTCCACCGTGATCGCCTTCGTGTGCCCCACCGGGATCACGCGGTTGTAATCGGGGAACTTGCCGTCGACCACCTTGCTCACCAGTTCGATCGCGCCGAACCGGAAGCGCACCTGGTTCGCCAGCACGTCGAGCGACACCGGTTCGTCGCTCTCGGCCAGGAGCTTGCCGAGTTCGAGCACGGTCTTGCGCGGCAGGATGACTTCCTGGCGGGTGTAGTCGCCGTCGACGGCGAGGCTCGCCCACGACAGCCGGTGGCCGTCCGTGGCCACGGCCTGCAGCGACCCGCGGTCGATGACGAGCAGCATGCCGTTCAGGTAGTAGCGGATGTCCTGCTGCGCCATCGCGAACTCGACCAGCCGGAAGAGCGAGCGCAGGCTCTTCTGCGAGAGCGAGAGCGACTGGAGTTTCTCGGTGCCGGGATGGATCCCGGGGTAGTCGCCCGCCGGGAGCGTCTGCAGGTTGAAGCGCGAACGGCCCGCGCGCACGGTCATCCGGCTCCCCGAGACGTCGACGTTGAGCGAAGCGTCCTCGGGCAGCGCGCGCAGGAGGTCGTGGAGCTTGCGTGCGGACACCGTGGTGGCCGCACCGGCCTTCGCGCCGCATTCCGAGCGCGCCGTGATCTGCATCTCGAGATCGGTCGCGGTGAACTCGACGGCGCCGTCCGAGGGTTCGATGCGGACGTTCGCGAGGATCGGCAGCGTGTGCCGGCGTTCGACGATTCCCGATACCGCCTGCAGCGGCCTGAGCAACGCGTCTCGGGCGATCTGTTTGAGTTGCATTGTCGGAAATTAGGAATCGTTAGTAGAGGGCGCCGGAGACCGGGGGAAACCGACGATTTGTCCGTGCGCCCAAGGGCTTGGGGCGGGTAGGCCGATGCGGAAAACCGCGGGATCGCCTGTGGATGTTCTGGGGATCGTCCGGCGCTTGCGCGAAAATCCTGCTAAACCCACAAATTATAGGCCAGAAATCCCCTGTTTTCCAGTCGCGGAACCGGACGGAAACCGGCCGCCGGCGGCGGTCAGTTCCGCAGGACCTGCAGCAGGAAATTCACGTCGTGGTTCAAGTCCGGGAGCGTTTCGCGCAGCTTGGCGATCTGCCGGCAGGCGTGCAGCACGGTCGTGTGGTCGCGCCCGCCGAAATTGCTGCCGATTTCCGGCAGCGACAACTGCGTCAGTTCCTTAGCGAGCGCCATGGCGACCTGGCGCGGCCGCGCGATGGCGCGCGAGCGCTTCTTGCTGTGCAGCGCGGAGGGCCGGATCTTGTAGGAGTCGGGGACCGTCTTCTGGATGTTCTCGATCGAGATCTGGCGGTTCTGGACCGCGAGGACGTCGCGCAGCGCCTCCTTCGCGACCGGCAGCGTGATGTCGAGCTTGTGGAAGCCGGCGTAGGCGATGACCCGCTTCAGCGCGCCTTCGAGTTCGCGCACGTTGCTGCGGATGTGCTTGGCGACGAAGAACGCGACCTGCTCGTCGAGCGGCACCCGCTCCTGCTGGGCCTTCGCGAGCAGGATCGCCACGCGCATCTCGAGTTCCGGTGGTTCGAGCGCCACGGTGAGCACCCAGCCGAAGCGGGAGATCAGGCGCTCCTCGATGCCGGCGATCTCCTTCGGGTAGGTATCGCAGGTGATGACCACCTGCTTGTGGCCCTCGATCAGCGTGTTGAACAGGTAGAAGAACTCCTCCTGCGTCCGGCTCTTGCCGTTGAAGAACTGGATGTCGTCGATGAGCAGCAGGTCGAGCGAGCGGTAGTAGCGCTTGAACTCCTCGAACGCCTTGTGCTGGTAGGCGCGCACCACGTCGGACACGTAGGTCTCGGCGTGGATGTAGCGGATCCGCGCGGTCGGGTCGCGCCGCAGGATGTCGTGCCCGATCGCCTGGATCAGGTGCGTCTTGCCCAGCCCCACGCCGCCGTAGACGAACAGCGGGTTGTAGGAGGTCGGGTGCAGGGCCACCTGCAGGCCCGCGGCCCGCGCGAGCTGGTTCGCCTTGCCGGTGACGAACGACTCGAACGTGAACGAGCCGTTCAGGCTGGTGGGCTCGACGCGACGCGGCACGCTGAGGGTCGGGCGCTGCGCCTCCGCAGCGACGACTTCGGGGGGCGGAGGTGCGAGGCGCGGTTCGTCGTCGTCGACGGGCGCGCCGTCGACCGGAGGATCCGACGGCGCTTCGGGCGCGGGGATCGCCTGACCCGCCGGATCGGCGAGCGAGTACTCGATCGAGACCGGTTCCCCGGCCGCCTCCCGGGCGAGCGCGGCGATTCGACTGCCGAACCGGTCCTTCACCCACTGGAGGACGAATCGGTTGGGCGCCCGGAGCTTGAGGCTGCCTTGGCCGGGCTCGGCGGACAGCGGGCGGATCCAGGTGGCGAACTGCTGCGCCGTGAGTTCGCGTTCGAACGCGGACAGGCAGGCGGTCCAGGCGGCGGGCGTCGGGGTGGGTGCGGACATCGAATGGAGACCTCTCGCCGGCCGTTCTTGTGCCTGGGTTTCCCTGGGCGGCCTTGCGTGAAAACGGACGGGCGCCCCGCCTGAAGCATCGACCCCGGGCGGGGCGCCCGCGGTTCTGCCGATTCTAGCCGCGCGCAGGACGGTTATCCACAGGCCCGCGAGGGGCGGGGAAGGGATCGCGGCTACCCGAAGGCTGCGGCCCGCCAGCGCCGGAAGTGAATGCTCGCGTCATGCCGGATGTTGGGGGGCGGAACCCCGCGTCCTTGACAACTTGCGCATCAACGCGTTCTAATACAAGGCTTTTTTCACCTCGCTCCCGGATCGGTCATGAAGCGCACGTTCCAACCCTCGAAGATCCGCCGCGCCCGGACGCACGGCTTTCGCGCCCGCATGAAGACGGTCGGCGGCCGCAAGGTGCTCTCGGCGCGTCGCGCCAAGGGCCGCGCGCGGCTCTCCGCCTGACGCACCCACCGCAAGGCGCCTCGCGAACCGTCCGCGGCGAGCGTCGCCACCGCCTGTCCGGTGTCGGGGCGTTCGACGCGCTGTTCGCGCGCGGCCGTCGCGTCCAGGGCCGATGGATCGAACTCGTCGTTGCCTCCGCCGAGCGCCCGCAGGGGCGGGCCGGGCTGGTCGTCGGCCGCAAGGCGCTGCGGCGCGCCGTCGACCGCAACTACTTCAAGCGCCGCGTCCGCGAAGCCCTGCGGGCGGCGCGGCCCGCGATCGGCTCCTACGACCTGATCGTGCGCCTGAAGCGTCCGGCACCCGGCCCCGAACTCCCGCAGGCCGCCGCCGAAGCGGGGCGGCTCATCGCCGCGCTCGCGGTGACGCAGTAGAGCAATGAAGCAAGTACTTACCACCGCGATTCGCGGCTACCAACTGGCAATCCGGCCCATCCTGGGCGCGCACTGCCGGTTCTTCCCGAGCTGTTCGGAGTACGCGCGGGAGGCGATCGAGCGCCACGGCGCCGCTCGCGGCTCCTGGCTCGCGGCGAAGCGGATCTGCCGCTGCCCCCCCCATCACCCCGGCGGCTACCACCCGGTTCCC
>DAOMBL010000380.1:0-3898 GCA_035427325.1 Casimicrobiaceae bacterium | reverse complement strand
GCATAGATCTCGTCGCCCGCATGGAGGTCGACGGGCGGGACGCCGGTCACCATCGGCGGCCCGGCCGGATCGCCGGTGATCTCCATGAACCCGGCCATCGCCTGGAGCACCGGATCGTAGCCGGGAACGTCGGGGTAGTCGGGGCCGAGCGCCGAGATGCCGGCCCAGATCAGGTCGGGCTTCGCGGCCGAGAGCGTCTCGTAGTCGATGCCGAGCGCGCGGTAGCGCGACGGCAGCACGTTGCAGCAGAACACGTCGACGTCGAGCGCGCGGACGATCCGCGCGAGCGCCTCGCGGCCGCGCGGATCCTTCAGGTTCAGCGCGATCGCTTCCTTGCCGACGTTGGGCGCGATGAAGTACGTGCGGCGGTCCGCGTCCACCGCTTCGCGGCCGATGTAGCGGTTGGGGTCGCCGGGGAGCCCGTCGCCCGCCGGCGTCGACTCGACGCGGATCACGCGCCAGCCCAGCTGGACGAAGCGCAGCGTCGCCGACGGCAGCGACAGCGCCTGCTCGAGCGCGAGGACGGTGCGCCGGCGCATCAGAGGGCCGCGGCCTTCGCCGCCGCGTCGTGCAGCGCCCGGTACACCTTCTCGGGCGTGAACGGCAGCTCGCGGATGCGCACGCCGGTGGCGTTGCAGATCGCGTTCGCGGTGGCCGCCGCCATGCAGATGGCGGGCGCCTCGCCGACGCCCTTCGCGCCCTGCGGGCCCTCGCCGTCCATCGTCTCGACGAAGTGGACGTCCATCTCGGGGATCTCCGGCGCCGTGACGAGCTTGTAGTCGCGGAACGCCGGGTTGCGCACCACGCCGTTCTCGACGATCAGGTCCTCGGTCAGCGCGTAGCCCTGGCCCATGACGATGCCGCCCTCGATCTGCCCTTCGATCCCCAGCCGGTTGAGCCCGCGGCCCACGTCGTGCGCGCCGGTGACCTTGACGAGCCGCACGACGCCGGTCTCGGTGTCGACTTCGACTTCGACCACCTGCGTCGCCCACGCGTAGGCCGCCGACACGTCGCCCTTGAACGCCTTGTCCTGGTGGCGCGACGGCGGCTCGTAGTAGTAGGTGGTCATCACCAGCTCCGCCTTGTCCGAGAAGTGGAGCGAGCGCAGGAGCTTCGCGAGGCTCGTGAGCGCCTCGCCGGTCGACGCGCGCACGATGTGCCCGGAGCGCAGCTCGAGTTCTCCCTCGGGGACGCCGGTCGCCTTCGCGGCGGCGGCGAGCACCTTCGCCTTCGCCTTGCGTGCCGCGCCGATCGCCGAGTTCCCGCCGATGAACGTCGTGCGGCTCGCGTGCACGCCGACGTCCCAGGGCGTGATGTCGGTGTCGTTGTTGACGACGGTGACCGCGTCGAGCGGCACGCCCAGCTCCTCGCAGACGAGCTGCGCGAGCACGGTCTCGGAGCCCTGGCCGATCTCGGAGGCGCCGGTCAGCAGCGTGACGTGCGCGAAGTCGTCGATCTTGAGGATCGTCCCGCAGCCGTCCGACGGGTAGATCTTCGCGCCGCCGCCGACGTGCAGCATCGACGCCATCCCCACGCCGCGCTTGACGCGTCCCGGCGAGCGCTGCGCCGCCTGCGCCGCGCGGTGCTTCCCGCGGTAGCCGGAGGCCTCCGCCGCGATCGACAGGCACGGCTTGAGGCCGCAGGTCTTGAAGTGCATCCCCTGAGGCGTCACCTCGCCGGGGTCCTGGGCGTTCGCGAGGCGCAGGTCGAGCGGGTCGATGCCGAGCTTCGCGGCCAGCTCGTCGATCTGCTGCTCGACCGCGAAGGTCGCCTGCAGGTTGCCGTAGCCGCGGAACGAGCCCGCGTAGGGGTTGTTCGTGTAGACCGCCGTCGTGTGGTACTTGCAGTGCGGGACGCGGTAGAGCGAACTGATCGTCTGCATCATCACGAACGGCGTCGTCGCGCCCCAGGAGGTGTAGGCGCCGTTGTCGTGCAGCGTCTCGCAGGTGCGGAAGGTGAACGTGCCGTCCTTCTTCGCGCCGCTGCGCAGCCGGAGCAGCACCGGCTGGCGCGTGGGCGAGGCGATGAACTCCTCCTCGCGCGTGAACACGAGCTTCACCGGACGGCCGGTGGCCTTCGCGAGGAACACGCAGATCGGCTCGAACGGGTAGATGTCGAGCTTGGAGCCGAATCCTCCGCCGATCGGCGGCTGGATGATCCGGATGCGCCCGGGGTCCATGCCGAGGATCTCGGCGAACTCGCGCTTGTGCAGGAACGGGACCTGCGTGTTCGAGTGCAGCGTCAGGTTGCCGGACCGGTCGAACTCGGCGATGACGCCGGAGACGCCCATGCAGCAGTGGGTCACGTAGTGCAGCCGGAACTCTCCCTCGACGACGACGTCGGACTCCGCCTCGCCGACCGCGACGTCGCCCTGCGCGTAGTCGAAGGTCATCGCGACGTTGTGCCGGTGCGCCTCGGCGTCGCCGGGCTCGCCGGGCTTCAGCGAGTCGTGCGGCGCGGGCGGAGGCAGTTTCTCGGCGTGGATCACCGGGGCGCCGGGCGCGAGCGCCGCGACCGGGTCCGAGAGCACCGGCAGGTCCTCGTACTCGACGTCGATCAGCGCGATTGCCGCTTCCGCGATCGCCTCGGAGTCGGCGGCGACCGCCGCGATCTCGTCGCGCAGGCTGCGGACCTTGTCGCCCTTGAGCGGAAGCTGGTCCTTGCCGACGCCGAGCGGCCGCTGGTAGGGAACGTCGGCCGCGGTGATGACCGCGTGCACGCCCGGCAGCGCCCGGGCCCGGCTCGTGTCGATCCGCACGATGCGCGCGTGGACGCGCGACGAGCGCAGGATCTTCGCGTGCAGCTGGCCCGGGAGGTCGAGGTCGTGGACGTAGCGCGTCTGCCCGCTCGCCTTCTCCGGCGCGTCGAGCTTCGCGATGCGCTTGCCGATCAGCGTGTCCTTCTCGATCACCTTCATCGCGTGCTCCTCACGACCGGTCGCGCGAGGCGGCCTCGATCGCGTCGACGATCTTGACGTAGCCGGTGCAGCGGCACAGGTTGCCCTCGATGCCGCGCTTGATCTCCTCGCGGGTCGCGCCCGGGTGCGCCTCGAGCCAGTGGCGCGCCTGCATCACCATGCCCGGCGTGCAGAAGCCGCACTGCACCGCGCCGCAGTCGACGAACGCCTGCTCGAGCTTGGCCCCCAGCGGATCGCGCCCCACGCCCTCGATCGTCGTCAGCGACCGGCCCTCGCAGTCGACCGCGAACATCAGGCACGAGCAGACCGAGGTCCCGTCGACGATGATCGTGCAGGCGCCGCACTCGCCCTCGCCGCAGCCGTACTTGGTGCCGGTGAGCCCGATCACCTCGCGCAGCATCGCGAGCGCGCTCATCTCGACCGGGACGGTCGCGCACGTCGCGACCCCGTTCAGCTGGAATGCGATCTCACGCTTGAGCGACATCGTCGAGGATCCTCCGGGTCAGGTTGCCGACGAGTTCGCGGCGGTACCACGCCGAGGCGCGCACGTCGTCGATGGGGCGGACCTCGTCGCGCAGCGACGCGGCCGCCCGCGCGATGGTCGCCTCGTCGAGGACCGCGCCCTCGAGCAGCGCCTCGGTCGCGGTCGCGCGCATCGGCACCGGCGCGACCGCGCCGCAGGCGATCCGCACGCGGCGAAGCGCGCGACCGTCGCGCACCGCGCACAGGCCGAGCGAGATCGCCGAGATGTCGAGCGCGGGGCGCGTGCCGAACTTGAAGAACCGGCCGACGGAGCCCGCGGGCGGGAGCCTCACGCGGATCGAGGTCAGGAGTTCGCCGGGCGCTCGGACCGTCCGGCCCGGCCCGGTGAAGAACGCGGCGAGCGGCACGCGGCGCGACGTCACCCGGTCGCCGGGCTTCGAGGCGAGGACGGCGTCAGCGTCGAGCGCGAGGAGCGGCACCAGCGTGTCGCCGGCGGGC
>DAOMBL010000379.1:0-3905 GCA_035427325.1 Casimicrobiaceae bacterium | reverse complement strand
GCCACCAGCGCGTCAGCCTCGCGACGCCGCAGCGGAAATCGTCGGCGTGGACCGCGAGCGTGACCGCGTTGATCGCGCCGGCAGAGGTACCGCACAACACCGGAAACGGGAGCGGAGATCCGCGCGGCGCGAGTTCCGCGAGCGCGCGCAGGGCGCCGACCTGGTACGCGGCACGTGCGCCGCCGCCCGACAGCACCAGCGCGTTGGTTCCGGTCTCGACCATGACGTTCACGCGGGACCGAAACGCGCGGTGCCCGGCGACGCGAATGCTTCACGCATCCTGCGATGGTAGCTCCCGGGGTTCCGCTCGAGTCGGCGCGGTTGCCCGCAGCGTGTGGTCGAGGATCATCAGCATCGCGGCCGTCGCCCCCCAGATGTAGCGCTCGCCCCAGGGGATCGCCCAGAAATCGCGCCGCACCAGCCCCTGCATCCGGAAATGGCGCTGCTGGTTCGCCGGATCGAGGACGAAGGCGAGCGGCACCTCGAACACGTCGGCGACCTCGACCGGATCGGCGACGATCGGGAAAGGCGGTTCGACCCAGCCCACGACCGGCGTCACCCGGTATCCCGTCACCGTGTCGTAGCTCGCGAGTTCGCCCAGGATCGACACGCGCGAACCCGGCAGTCCGACTTCCTCCTCAGCCTCCCGCAGCGCCGCGGCGCCCGCGTCGGCGTCCCCCGGCTCCAGGCGTCCGCCGGGGAAGCTGATCTGGCCGGGGTGGTCGAGGAGGTCGGGGCTCCGCTGCGTCAGCAGCACCGTGAGGCCCTCGTCGCGATTGACGATCGGCACGAGCACCGCCGCGCGCGTCGCCTTGCCTTCGCGACCGGGCAGACGGAACCCGTCGCTCAGGCCGAGCGCGGCGAGCGGCACCGGCCGGCGAAGCTGCGCCTCGATCCAGGGGCGCTGAGCGTGGCGGGGGAGGGCGAAGAGCGGAAGCACGAAGCCTGCGGCGCGACCACGAGGTGCGTTGTGGCGAGATCGTCCCGGTGCCGTGCGCGGCCGGAACCGGATGCCGGCGGCGACGGCGGGCAGGGCGAGGCGATCCGACGATGATACCGCGCGTCCGGCGGCCTCCGCCCGGGCGTCCCCTATAATCGGCCGATGTCCCGGCGCGGCGTCATCCTTCTCGCGCACGGCGCGCGTGATCCGAAGTGGTCGGAGCCGCTCGTGGCGCTCGCCGGCCGCTGCACCGCGCTCGAGCCCGCCCTGCCGTTCGTGCTCGCGTTCCTCGACCACCTCGCGCCGGACCTGCCCGCGGCCGCCAGCCGGCTCGTGGACGCCGGCTGCGACGAACTGGTCGTCGTGCCCGCCTTTCTCGGAGTCGGAGGCCACGTGCGCAGCGACGTGCCGAAGCTCGTCGACGCGGTGGCTCGCGAGCATCCCGGCGTGCGGGTGCGTACGAGCGCGGCGCTGGGCGACGTCGCCTCGGTGCAGGACGCGATGGCGCACGCGGTCGTCGCGGCTGCGCGGACCTGAAGCCTGCGCGATGCGCGTCGCCGTCCTCGGAGCGGGCGTCATCGGACTCTCCACGGCGTGGTGGCTCGTTCGCGACGGCCATGACGTGGTGGTGATCGACCGCAACGACGGCGTCGCGCTCGAGACGAGCTTCGCGAACGGCGCGCAACTCTCGTACAGCTACGTCGCGCCGCTCGCGGGCCCGGGCGTGCTGCCGAAGATCCCGCCGTGGCTCCTGCGCCGGGATTCGCCGCTGCGCTTCTACCCGCAGCTCGACCCCGACCAGTGGCGCTGGCTGCTGCGCTTCGTGCTCGCGTGCAACCGGAGGACGTCGGAGCGCACGACCCGCCGCCTGCTCGCGCTGTCGTTCTACAGCCGGCGGCTGATGCAGGAGTTCGTCGCGAACGAGTCCGTGGAGTTCGCGCACGCGCGGAACGGCAAGCTCGTCGTCCACTCCGACCCGGAGGGATTCGCGGGCGCGCGCGACCTGGTCGACTACCAGCGTTCGCTCGGCTGCGAGCAGGAGGCGCTCGAGCGCGACGCGTGCATCGCGCTCGAGCCCGCGTTCGGCGACGGGACGAGCGGCCTCGGCGCGCGCCTCGCGGGGGGCATCCTCACGACGAGCGAGGAGGTTGGCGACTGCTACCGCTTCTGCGTGGGTCTCGAACGCCTGCTGATGCAGGGCGGCTCGCGCGTGCGCTTCGAACTGGGGACGCAGGTACGAAGCCTCGTCGCCGAACGCCATCGCGTCGTCGCCGTGGACACTTCGGCGGGCCCGATCGACGCGGACGCCTTCGTCGTGGCCGCCGGCAGCGCGTCGGGGCGGCTGGTGAAGCCGCTCGGCCTGCGCCTGCCGGTCTACCCGCTGAAAGGCTACAGCCTGACCTTCCCGGTGACCGGTCCCGCGCCGAAGCTGTCGGTGACCGATTTCAAGCGCAAGGTCGTGTACGCGCCGCTCGACGGGGAGGACGGACGCACGCTGCGCGTCGCGGGGATGGCGGACATCGCCGGGTGGTCGCAGACGCCCGACCCCGAGCGCTTGCGGCAACTGCTCGCGGAGGCGCGCGCCGCGTTTCCCGGAGCCGCGGACTACTCGATCCCGATCGAGCGCCTGGCACCGTGGTGCGGCCTGCGGCCCGCCACGCCGCTCGGGAGTCCGATCCTCGGAGCCGCCCCGGTCGCGAACCTGTACCTGAACGTCGGCCACGGTGCGCTGGGGTGGACGCTGGCGCTCGCGAGCGGGCGCGTCGTCGCGGACGCCATCGCGCGGCGCCCCTCGGACATCCCGCTCGCCGGACTCGCGTTCGGGTCATGAGCACGGCGCACGCTGTCCACGCTCCCGGCGCCATGACGCCCTTTCGCGCCCGCCTCGGCGAACACGCGGCTCGCGACGAAGTCCCCGCGATCGCGATGCCCGGCCGGACCCTCGGCTACCCGGAACTCGTCCGTCGCGTGGACGCCTGCGCGGCGCGGCTCGTTCGGGCGGGCCGGATGATCGGCGGGTACGTCGGCGATCCGCAAGCTACGGCGCGCCACTTCCGCGACGGCTGCTTCCATCCGGGCGACCTCGGTCGCTTCGATCACGACGGGCGGCTTTGCCTCGCCGGGCGCGTCGACGTGATGATGAATCGCGCCGGAATCAACGACCATCCGGCGGAGATCGAAACCGTCCTCGAGGCTCATCCTGCGGTCCGAGCCGCCTCGGCATACGCTCGACGATCGGGGACGTTCGGCGACATCCCGATGGCGGACGTCGAACTGCTGGAACGGGGCGCCGCAACCGAGGACGAACTGCTCGCGCTGGTCCGCCGCCAGTTCGGCGTGAGGGCGCCTCGGCAGGTCCGGATCGTCGACGAGCTCCCGCGCAACGCGGCCGGCAAGGTCGTCCGCGAGGTTGCGGGGGACCGCGAACTTCGCGCTTGACGCGGGAGCTACAATGTTCGGCACCATGGTCGGCGACCATCGCTCTCCGCCAACCCCGGCCATGGGCGCGCGCCGCGGGCCGGGGACATTGCTGCGGGCGACCGCGCGCGGCTTGCTGCTCTCGATTCCGGTCGCGCGAGCGGCGGCGGTCGATCCGGTCGCATCCTATGCTCCGGTCGCCCAGCTCGCGGAACCGCCGGTGGTGGTCGTTGCGAGCGCGTCCTTCGGCGAATCGACGCTGGCCGGCGTGCCGGAACGCGCGATGCGAACGCCAGGCGGCGTCGCGTACGCGACTTCGGGCGTGACCCTCTCGAAGTAGGCCGGGCTCCGGACCGGTCATGCGTCTCCTCGGCCTCACCCTCGTCCGCGACGAGTCCGACATCATCGAACTGATGGTGCGGCACAACCTCGCGTATCTCGACGGCCTCGCGATCATCGACCACGCCTCGACCGACGGCACCTCGGCGATTCTCGCGGCCCTCATGGCCGAAGGCCTGCCGATCAGCATCACGCAGGACACCAATCC
>DAOMBL010000378.1:0-3917 GCA_035427325.1 Casimicrobiaceae bacterium | reverse complement strand
CGCCGTGCCGATGAAGAAGCGCCTCGATGCGATCGCGAGGTTCCGCGCGGCCCTCGTCGCGCGCGAGGACGAACTCGCGCGCACGCTCACTCAGGAGGTCGGCAAGCCGATCCGGCAGTCGCGCAACGAATTGAAGGGCCTCCTCGGCCGGATCGACTTCTTCCTCGCCGAGTCGGCGAAGACGCTGCGCGACGAGAAGGTGTTCGAGGACAGGGACGGCAGGCTCGAGGAGCGGATCAGCCACGAGCCGCTCGGCGTCATCGCCAACATCTCGGCGTGGAACTACCCGTACTTCGTCGGAGGCAACGTCTTCGTCCCCGCGCTCGTCGCGGGCAACGCCATCCTCTACAAACCGTCCGAATACGCGACACTGACCGGGCTCGCGATCGCCGAAATGCTGCACGCGTCGGGCGTTCCCGACGACGTGTTCGTGCCGGTGATCGGCGCCGGCGACGTCGGCGCCGCGCTCCTGAAGCAGCCGGTCGACGGCGTGTTCTTCACCGGCTCCTACCCCACCGGGCAGAAGATCGCCGCCGCCGCCGGAAAGCGGATGGTCAAGGTCCAGCTCGAGCTGGGCGGCAAGGACCCGGTCTACGTCTGCGAGGACGTCGACGTGAAGGCGGCGGCCGCCGCGGTGGCCGACGGCGCCTTCTACAACACCGGACAGTCGTGCTGCTCGGTCGAGCGCGTCTACGTGCACGAAAAGGTCGCGAAGGCGTTCGTCGACGCGTTCGTCGACGAGGTCGCGAGCTACCGGATCGGCGACCCGATGGACGAGGGCACCTACATCGGCGCGATCACACGCCGGCCGCAACTCGACGTGCTGAAGAAGCAGGTCGCCGACGCGAAGAAGAAAGGGGCGAAGCTCGTCCTCGGCGGCAAGCCGCTGCCCGGCAAGGGCAACCGCTTCGAACCGACGGTGCTCACCGGCGTCGACTCGTCGATGGCCGTGATGCGCGACGAGAGCTTCGGCCCGATCATCGGCATCGAGGTCGTCGCGAACGACGCCGAGGCCGTGGCACGCATGAACGACTCCGAATTCGGCCTCACGGCCGGCGTCTACACGAAGGACGGGAAGCGCGCGAAGGCGATCCTCGCGAAGCTCGAGGCCGGCAGCGTCTACTGGAACTGCTGCGACCGCGTGAGCCCGCGACTGCCCTGGTCGGGCGTCAAGCACTCCGGCATCGGCCTCACGCTCTCCACCTACGGCATCCAGACCTTCACGCGGCCGAAGGCCTGGCACCTGCGCGGCGCGTGACGCCCGTGGGTCGGGCTTCAGCCCGACGGGGTCTGTGCCGATGCGATCGCAAAGCGTCGGCCTGAAGGCCGATCCACAGTGGCAACCCGCGTCCATCCGCGCAGAAGGCCCCGCGCTGCAGGACGCCCTCGCGGACGATCATCCCGGCATTCGCGCTACTGCGGCCCTTTAAGGCGCGCCCCGATCCTGCCACTGTGCGGCACGCAACGTGTTCGCCAGCAGCATCGCGATCGTCATCGGCCCCACGCCGCCCGGCACCGGGGTGATCAGCGACACCCGCGCTCGCGCGGCCTCGAAGTCCACGCCGCCGACGAGCTTGCCGTCGTCGCCGCGATTGATGCCGACGTCGATCACGATCGCGCCCGGCTTGATCCAGTCGCCGGCGACGAACTTCGCCCTGCCCACGCCCGCGACGACGATGTCCGCCTGGCGCACCAGTCCAGGCAGGTCGCGCGTCGCCGAGTGGCAGATCGTG
This sequence comes from Casimicrobiaceae bacterium, assembly GCA_035427325.1. Taxonomy (GTDB): domain Bacteria; phylum Pseudomonadota; class Gammaproteobacteria; order Burkholderiales; family Casimicrobiaceae; genus VBCG01. The sequence goes on along the minus strand of DAOMBL010000378.1, from coordinate 2,184 downwards.
ACCGTGCAGCGCGCCATCAGCAGTTCGAGCGCCATCGGCCGCCCGACGATGTTGGACTGGCCGATGATCACCGCGTGCTTCCCGGCGAGCGGTTCGCCGGTCTTCTCGAGGAGCTTCATGCAGCCGTACGGCGTGCACGGACGCAGCGTCGGCCGCTTGAGCACGAGCCGCCCGACGTTGAACGGATGGAAGCCGTCGACGTCTTTCCTTGGGTCGATCCGCTCGGTGAGGCGCTCCGGATCGACGTGCGGCGGCAGCGGCAGCTGCACGAGGATGCCGGACACGGAAGGGTCGGCGTTCAGGCGATCGATCAGCGCCAGGAGTTCGGCTTCGCTCGTCGTCGCGGGCAGGTCGTGCGCGAACGAGCGCATGCCCACGGCCTCGGTCGTCCTGCGCTTGTTGCGCACGTAGACCTGCGAGGCCGCGTTCTCGCCCACCAGGACGACCGCGAGCCCGGGCGCGGGGCGACCTGCGGCGATGCGCTTCGCCACCTCGGACCGGACCTCCCCGGTGACTTCCGCGGCGATGGCCTTGCCGTCGAGGATGCGGGCGGTCATCGGATCGGATTCCGGCAGGGTGGACATTCGCGCTGCATCGCTACAATGGATCGGTGATCGACGCCCGAATTCTACCCGCGCTCCACGCGCGGCTCGCCCGCGCATTATCGCCGCCGGCGGTTCCCCTGTTTCCGCTGGAGATCGACGGAGCGCGCGTCGGCGAGCTGACGCAGCAGCGCGTCGAGCGGATTTCTGCGTTCTCCGACGTCTTCGACGTCGACCCGCTCCGCGTCAAGTTCGCCGCCGGTTGCTCGACCTTCGATGCCCGCACCGCCGCGATGGAACGCGTGGCGCGTGCGCTCGCTGCCGAAGGGGCGCTCAGCGCCTGGCGCGACGAACGCTACGAGGTGCGCGCGGGACCGGAGCATCCGACGGCGTTCCTGGTCGAACGCGCCGCGGCCCGCTACTTCGGCGTGCTCACGGCGGCGGTCCACGTCAACGGTCTCGTCGACGACGATGGCCGCGTGTCGATGTGGATCGCGCGGCGCAGTGCGACCAAGGCCATCGACCCGGGCCTCCTCGACAACCTCGTCGGAGGCGGGATGGCCGCCGGCGCCTCGGTTGCCCGGACGCTCGAGAAGGAAGCGTGGGAGGAAGCCGGCATCGACGCACGCCTCGCCTCGCAGGCGCGCTCCGCGGGCGTCGTCTCGATTCGCCTGCTGCACTCCGACGGCCTGCAGAACGAGACGATCCACGTGCACGACCTCTGGCTGCCGCGGGATTTCACGCCGGCGAACCAGGACGGCGAGGCGATCGGGCATCGGCTCGTCCCGCTCGACGAGATCCCCGCCCTGCTCGCGAATGCGGACGGGGAGGATGTCATGACTGCGGACGCGAGCCTCGTTGCGCTCGACGCCCTGATCCGGCTGGGCTCGATCGACGCTGATGATCCGTTCCACCCCTGGCTCGCCGCCCTGTGCGGCGAGGGGCGCTAGATCCCGTGGGTCGGGCTTCAGCCCGACGCATCCCCTCTTCCTGCGGGTCGGCCTTCAGGCCGACGCTTCTCCACTCCCGGTGGGTCGGCCTTCAGGCCGATGTCGCTGTCCTCGGGCTGAAGCCCACGCGAGGCATTGCCGCAGACCCCGTCGGGCTGAAGCCCGACCCACAGTGCCGAAGCCCCAACCCCGTCGGGCTGAAGCCCGACCCACGGTGCCGAAGCCCCAACCCCGTCGGGCTGAAGCCCGACCCACAGCGGGGCTCCCTTCGGGCTGAAGCCCGACCCACAGCGGAGGCTACGCGGCGACGCGCGACGATGCTGGGGTGACGGTTCGGATGCCCATCGCGCGCAGCGCGTCGCCGACCGCCAGCGTCGCCAGGTGCATCTCCGACGGCCCGATGGCCCCGATGCAGCCGACGCGGAAGGTCTCGATCTGGGTGAGCTTGCCCGGATAGAGGACGAAGCCGCGATCGCGCACCTCGGCGTAGAAGCGCTTGAATTCATAGGCGGGATCGGCCGGGGCGTGGAACGTGTAGATGATCGGCGCCTGGATCGCCGGGTCGAGGAAAACGCGGAAGCCCATCGCCTTCATGCCGGCGACGAGCGCCGCACCGTTCGCGGAGTAGCGTGCGAGCCTCGCCGGCTGGCCGCCCTCGGCTGCGTGCTGCTCCAGGGCAGTGTGGAAGGCGA
>DAOMBL010000377.1:0-3921 GCA_035427325.1 Casimicrobiaceae bacterium | reverse complement strand
CCCACGATGAAATCGAGGATGTCCATCGTGTGGCCGACCGCCTCGAAGAAGATGCCGCCGCCCGAGACCTGCGGGTCGAGGCGCCAGCCCCAGAACGGTCCCCTGATCTCCTCGGGCCCCGGGATCCGGTGGAAGTGCCGCGAGACCGTCATGCGGACCTCGCCGATCGCGCCGGAGCGCACGAGGTCGCGAATCGCGGTGAAACGCGGCAGCGCGCGACGGTAGAACGCGACCCACATGGGCACGCCCGCCGCCCGGCAGGCGTCGGCCATCTGCCGCGCCTCGGCGAGATTCATCGCCATCGGCTTCTCGACCAGCACCGCCTTTCCGGCCGCGGCGCAGCGCAGCGCGTAGTCGCGGTGCGAATCGGTGCGCGTCGCCACGTAGACGACGTCGATGTCCGGAGCGCGGATCAGCGACTCCGCGTCCGGCTCGGCCCGCACGCCCGCATGGAGCCGCGCGAAGTCGGCGGCGCGCCCGGGATTGCGGTCGCACACCGCCGCGAGCGTCGAATGCTCCGCCTGCCACAGCGCCGGGCCGCTCTTCGTCCGCGCGACCTCGCCGCAGCCGATCATGCCCCAGCGAATCGTCCTCATCGCGCCGCCTCCTCGGCATGGAGCACGCCGTCGCTCACCATCGCGTCGATCTCCGAGGGCGTGAACCCGAGTTCGCCGGCGATCTCGCGGTTGTGCTCGCCCAGGAGCGGAGCAACGCGCCTCGGCGTGACGTCGCAGTCGGAGAACCGGAACGGAATGTTCGCGAGCCTGACCTTGCCCAGCACCGGGTGCTGCTGCTCGACGATCATGCCGCGGGCGTGGACCTGCGGGTCGGCGAGCACCTGGTCGATCGTCTGGACCGGCGCGGAGGGCACCTCGGCCGCGTCGAGCGCGGCGAGGCATTCCTTGACCGTGCGCGCGGAGACCCAGGGCCGGACTTTCGCGAGGATCTCCTCCCGGTGGGCGTTGCGCCCGGGCGTGTCGTGGAAACGGCGGTCGGCCGCGAACGCGTCGCCCCCGATCAGCTTCGCCAGGCGCTTCCACGAGTCGTCGACCTGCGCGGCGATCACGAGGTCGCCGTCGCGCGCTCGAAAGACGCCGTAGAGCGTCGACTGGGGCAGGTCGTGTCCGGTCTGGACGGGGCGCTCCTTGCCGCCGCTCAGTTCGTAGCACTGGATCGCATACTCGTGCATCCCGACCATGCAGTCGTAGAGGGCGGTGTCGACGTGCCGTCCCTTGCCGGTGGTCGCGCGTCCGACCAGCGCGGCGCAGACCGCGGCGACGCCGTGGATGCCGGCGTACAGGTCGGCGATCGCCATCCGGAAGAGCGGCGGCGGCTCGCCGGGCACGCCGACCATCGCCATCGCGCCGCTCTTCGCCTCGGCGATCAGGCCGAACCCCGCCCGCTGCGCATCGGGACCGGTGTGGCCGTACGCGGACACCGAGCAGTAGACGAGCCCCGGATTGTGCTTCGAGAGCGTCGCGTAGGACAGGCCCAGCTTGTCGAGCGCGCCGGGCCGATAGTTCTCGACGAACACGTCGGCCTTCGCGACGAGGCGGTTCACGAGATCGAACCCGCGCGGGTCCTTCATGTTCACGCACAGGCCGCGCTTGCCCATGTTCTGCTGCAGGAAGTAGCCGCTCTGCCCGTCCTTGATGTACGCGTGCGCGCGTCCGGCGTCGCCGGCGTTCGGCCGCTCGACCTTGACGACGTCGGCGCCCAGGCCCGCGAGGCAGCGCGACAGGTAGGGTCCGGCGAGGAAGTGCGTGTAGTCGACGACGCGGATGCCGGCGAGGGGGAGCGGTGCGCTGTTCATCGGGAAGGTTTCGTTCGTGTGGGAGTGGGAGGGCCGCTTTCGGGCATCAGGCGGCGCCGGGCCCGCGCGGAATCATCAGCCGGTGCTCGCCGCGCTGGACGACCTCGCCGCGCTGGTTCACGAGTTCGGTCGGGATCACGACGATGCCCCAGCCGGGCCTGCTCTTCGACGGTCGCTTGGACGCGACGTGGAAGCGCACGTGCAGCGTGTCGCCGATGCGTATCGGCGCGAGGAAGTCCCAGGTCCAGCCGAGCGAGTAGCCGGGGAGGAAGCGGAGGTCCGCCTGGCACTTGAGCCCGTCGGCGATCGACAGGCCCATGAGGCCGTGCGCGACCCGTCCGCCGAAGTGCGACTTCCGCGCGGCCTCCTCGTCGACGTGCAGCGGCGTGCGGTCGCCGGAGAGATCCGCGTAGGCGTCGATCATCGCGCCGGTGACCGTCACCGTCGGGCTGGTCCCCGCCGCCCCGACGACGGCGTCGTCGAAGGTCCGCTCCGGCCCGGGGAATCGGCTCATGGCGTCGTTCCGCGGTTCACGCCGTCCGGGACGCTTCGCCCGCCGCCGACACCGCGGCCCGCAGGCCGAGCAGGTAGCTGTCGACGCCGAAGCCGCAGATCTGGCCCCGGACGACCTCGGCGAACACCGAATGGTGGCGGAACGCCTCGCGCGCGTGGATGTTCGACATGTGGATCTCGACGATCGGCACGGTGAGGATCGCGAGCGCGTCGCGGATCGCGTAGCTGGTGTGCGTCCAGGCACCGGCGTTGATGACGACCGCGTCGGTCCGGTCGGCGAACGCCTGGTGGATGCGCTCGCACATCGCGCCCTCGTGGTTGGTCTGGAAGCTCGAGACCTCGACGCCGAGTTCGCGGCCGGCCTCGCGCATCCGGGCGTCGATGTCGGCCAGCGTGGTCGTGCCGTACTGGCGCGGATCGCGGTGCCCGAACATGTTGTGGTTGACGCCGTGCAGCATCAGGATCTTCTTCATCGCGCGCTCCCGGTCCCTCCGGCCCGCGGGCGCGTGCCCGGGCAGGGACGACGACGACGATAGGCGGCCGGCGCCCGCGTGTCTACGCAATGGGCGCAATAGCTTCCATTGCGCGATTGAATAATGTGGGGGCGCCGCCGTCCGGATTGCCCCCGCGCCAGGCGGATGCAATCATTCGCGGATGCGCCATTGTCGGGCGCAATGAGGAGGGGCGGATGCCCGCGGCATCCCGTTCCGCCGGCGGAACGGCGCAACTCGACGTCAAGCTCCTCCGGCTCTTCGACGAACTCTACCGCACGCGCAGCGTGAGCCGCGCGGCCGAGGCGCTCGGGCAGAGCCAGCCGACCGTCAGCATCTGGCTCGCGCGCCTGCGCAGGCAGTTGCGCGACCCGCTCTTCGTGCGGACCGGCGGCGGCATGCTGCCGACGCCGCGCGCCGACGAACTGATCGACCGCGCGCGTTCGGCGCTCGAGATCCTGAACGACCTCGCGGGCGGCGAGCCCTCGTTCGATCCGGGAACGGCGAAGCGCAGCTTCCGCATCTGCATGACCGACGCCAGCCACATCACGATCCTGCCCAGGCTCCTCGCCCACACGCGCGCGTCCGCCCCCGGCGTCACGCTCGAGGCGGAGAACATCGGCGACGACACCGCCCGGCACCTCGAGGCGGGCGGCGCCGACCTCGCGATCGGCTTCATCCCGGACCTCGAGGCGGGCTTCTACCAGCAGACGCTCTACGCGCAGGACTTCGTGTGCCTGCTGTCCGCGCACCACCCGCGCGTCGGCGAGACGCTGACGCTGCGCGAGTACCGCGCCGAGCCGCACGTGTCGATCCTGTCGCGCTCCGGCTACTCGGTGATCGACGCGGCGATGCGCGCGCAGAAGGTGTCGCGCGAGGTGCGGCTCGAACTGCCCGGATTCCTGGGACTGGCGACGATCCTGTCGGCGAGCGACCTGGTCGCGACCGTGCCGCGCACGATCGGCGAGACGCTCGCCCGCATCGGATCGCTCAGACTCGCGCCCTGCCCGGTGAAGATCGCTCCGTTCCTGGTCAAGCAGCACTGGCACGCGCGCTACCACAATGATCCCGGCAACCGCTGGCTGCGCTCGGTGTGCGCCGCGC
>DAOMBL010000376.1:0-3933 GCA_035427325.1 Casimicrobiaceae bacterium | reverse complement strand
GCCGGCCGGGCGTGCGGATCTCCTGGGCCTCGTTGGCGAAGGCCATCGTCGTGTACGGCCGATCCCAGTCGCCGAGAACGCCCAGCCGCTGGAAGTCGCGCTTCTGGATCGCGATCTGCTCGGTCGCGTAGGCGCGGCAGAGCTCGAGCGTGCGCTCGACAGGAAGGTGCTTGCCGTGCGTCTTCTCGATCTGCACCTCGATCGGCATGCCGTGGCAGTCCCAGCCCGGCACGTAGGGCGCGTCGAACCCGGCGAGCGTCCGGCTCTTGACGATGATGTCCTTCAGGATCTTGTTGACCGCGTGTCCGATGTGGATGGCCGCGTTCGCGTACGGCGGGCCGTCGTGCAGCACGAAGCGCGGACGGCCCTTCGCGGCCTTCCGGATCGCGCCGTAGACGTTCTTCTCCTGCCACTCCCGCACCCACCCCGGCTCGCGCTTCGCGAGGTCGCCGCGCATCGGGAACGGCGTGTCGGGCAGGTTCAGCGTGGACTTCCAGTCCGGTTTCTTGTCGTCGGGCATCTCAGGACGTCGCTTCGAAGTAGGCGCGCGCGGCATCCGCGTCGGCGCGGATCTGCCGCGTGAGCGCATCGAGGTCGGGGAAGCGGGCCTCGTCGCGCAACTTGTGCAGGAACTCGACCACGACGCGCCGGCCGTACACGGTCTGGTCGAAGTCGAACAGGAAGACCTCGAGCATCGGCCGGCCCGCATCGGTGAGCGTCGGACGCACGCCGAGGCTCGCGACGCCGCGGCGCGGCGCGCCCAGGCCGAGCACGCGCACGGCGAAGATGCCTTCGAGCGGCGGCCTGCGCCGCAGCGGCAGGTTGACGGTGGGAAAGCCGAGGCTGCGCCCGAGCTTCGCGCCGTGCGCGACGTGACCGGCCATCGCGTAGGTCCTGCCGAGCAGCCGCGCCGCGCGATCGAGGTCGCCGCCCGCGAGCGCTTCGCGCACCGCGGTGGAACTCGCGCGCACGCCGTCGACCTCCACCGTGCCCATCGCCTCGACGCTGAAGGTCCGGGCGTGCTCCCGCAGCAGCGCGAGGTCGCCCTCGCGTCCGCGGCCGAACCGGAAGTCCGAGCCCACCAGCACCCAGCGCGCGCCCAGTCGCCGCACGAGCACGTCGTCGATGAATGCCCTCGGATCGAGCGAGGCGAGCGCGCGATCGAAGCGGGCGACGATGACCCGCCGCACTCCGAAGGTGCGAAAGGCGTCGATCTTGCCGCGCAGCGAGGACAGACGAGCCGGCGCGGCTCCCTTCGAGAAGAACTCCCGCGGATGCGGGTCGAAGGTCAGCACCGCGGAGTCGAGCGAGAGGTCGTCCGCGGCCTCCGCGAGGCGCGCGAGCATGGCCTGGTGCCCGAGGTGGACACCGTCGAAATTCCCGACGGTCAGCGCGACGTTGCGGCCGGCGACCTCGGGCAGGCCGCGGAGGAGCTGCATCGAGGGGTGCGCGTCTCGCGGCTCGCTGCCGCGGTCGCGATGCCAAAGCGTTGAATTATAGCGGGAAACGCTTCAGCGCACCACGCGCCATCCGCCGGGCACGCGAGGATGGTAGAGCGCGAGCGCCACCGGATGCGCGCGATCGAGTTCGCGCACGACGCGACCGTAGCGTTCGAGTTGCGCCCGATAGCGCTCGACTTCGGCATCGAGGAAGGCTTCCGGGTCGCCACCTTCGTGCGAGCCGGTCTTGAAGTCGACGATCCAGCGCACGCCCTCCGCAACGAAACTGCGGTCGAGGACCACGTGCACGACCTCGCCTCCGTCGACGCCGGTCAGCGCCCATTCGCTGCGGGCGTCCCGGTGCGCGGGATCGAACAGCCAGCGGCCGCGCGGGTCGGCGAGCGTCGCGGCGAGCGTCGCGGTGACGTCCCGGGCTTCGCGCGAGGCTTCCTGGGGCAGCGCGCCTTCGTCGACGAGCGCTGCTTCGATCGCGCGCGCGCGCTCCGCGAGCCGGGCTTCGTCCCACAGCGCGAGTCCGTCGGCCGCCACCTGCGCGAGCATGCGGTGGACGACGACGCCGAGCCGGCGCGCGCGCTCGCGCACCCAGTCGAAGGGGGGCTTCGGCTCGATGGCCCGAGGTGGGGTTGGGGCCGCGAGGGGACGCGGCGCCGCCGGCGTTCGCCAGTCGGCCGGGAGTCGTTCCAGCATCGAAGGAGGCCGGTCGACCGGGCGCTCCGCGCCGGACGGCCCGCCCTCGGGACGCTCCAGGACCAGGCCGAGTTTCGCTGGGTCGAAGAGCGCCAGGATCGAGCCGCGCCCCGGGGCTCTCCAGCCCGGCCGGTCGGACTCCGGCGAGAGACAGGCGACGAGCGCGAGATGGTGCCTCGCACGCGTGCAGGCGACGTACGCCAGGCGCGCGAGTTCGGCGTCGTTTTCGTCGCCGCCGAGCATCCCGAGGTAGGCGTACACGCCATCCGCTTCGCCGCCCTTCGGGCCGGCGAGTCCGACCATGAGGCCGTTGCGCCGCGTGCGCCAGCGCACGAACGGATGGTCCGGCCCGCGTCTCGCGCACGCGAGGCCGGGCAGGATGACCGTGTCGAACTCCAGGCCCTTCGCCTTGTGCATCGTCATCACCTGGACGTCGGCTTCCGCCCCCGCGGGAGGCGCGAGACGCTCACCGGCGAGGCGCGCGGTGAATGCGTTCCAGTCGAGGATCTCGCCCGCGCGCTCGTGCTCCGCGATCAGGGCGAAGACCTCGTCGACCGCCGCGAGATCGAACCTCTCGCGCAGCGTCGCCGGACCGCCGAGCGCGAGCCACGCGCGACGGACACGTTCGGCGAGCGGCGCGAGGCCGTGGCTTCGACGCGCGTCGACGAGGACCGCCGCACAGCGCGCCAGCCGGCGCCGTCCCTCTTCCGACAGCGAATCGGGCGGATGCTGCACCACGTCCGCGAGCGCGCGACCGGGCTCCGCATCCGATGCCGCGACCAGCGCATGCATGTCGGCGAGGGAGAGTCCGCACCAGGGAGCGCGCAGGACCGAGAGCCAGGCGAGGCGATCGGAGCCCAGCATGAGCGCCTGCGCGAGCGAGGCGACGTCGCGACCCGCGGGCCGGTCGGCGAGCGCGTCGACATCGACGGCCGCGTGGACGATCCCGGCGTCGCGAAGCGCGGGCAGCACGGCGCCGAGATGCGTGCGCGTGCGAACGAGGATCGCGACGCGCTCGCCGCGCCCGCGCGCTTCCTTCACGCGCGCGACCACGAGCGCGGCTTCGGCGGCCTCGTCGTCGGCCAGGTCGAGCGTCACCGCCTCACCGATGCCGGCAGGCCGAGCGGCGATCGCGCGGGCGAAACCGACCCGGCCTTGCCACGGGTCGTCGACCGACCCGAGCACCGCGGGGAACTGGTCGTTGACCCAGCGGACGAGCCCTTCCTGCGACCGGAAGTTGCGACGGAGCGTGAGGCGCTCGACGCGCACGCCCTCGATCGCCCCCGCTGCCGTCGCATCGACGAACGCGCGCACCTCGGCCCCCCGGAAACGGTAGATCGACTGCATCGGGTCGCCGACCGCGAACAGCGTGCGTCCGTCGCCTTCGGACCAACCCGCGACGAGTCGCCCGATCAGGTCGAGGTGCGCGAAGGACGTGTCCTGGAACTCGTCGACGAGCAGATGCGCGATGCGAAGATCGAGCCGCAGCAGGATATCGCCCGGCGCATCGCGCTCCCCCAGTGCCGCGAGCGACGCGAGCGTCCCCTTGGGAAAGTCGAATTCGCGCGCTCGCGCGAACTCGACCTCGAGGTGCGCCGCGAACTCGGGCAGCAGCGAGCGCAGCGCCTCGACGCGCGCCCACTCCTCGTCGCGGTAGCGGAGCGGAGGAAGCATCGCGATCCGGGCGAGCGCCTCGCCGAGTCCCGGCGTCGCCCCCAGGGCTTCGAGCCAGGCCCGGATCGCGCCGGCGTGCGCCTGCCGCCCCGCCTTTCCGGGACCATCGCCG
>DAOMBL010000375.1:0-3942 GCA_035427325.1 Casimicrobiaceae bacterium | reverse complement strand
CCGCCCCGCGGGCGCGGGCCCCACGCGGGGAGGGCGCGCGCGGCGCGCTTCGCGACGGTCACCGCTACGCCTTCTTGAAGTCGACGCGCTCGCGCAACTCCTTGCCGGCCTTGAAGTGCGGGACGCGCTTCTCGGGCACGTGCACCTTCTCGCCCGACTTGGGATTGCGGCCGGTGCGCGGCGGCCGGTGGTTGAGGCCGAAGCTGCCGAACCCGCGGATCTCGATGCGCTCCCCTTTCGCGAGGCTCTCGGCCATCGCGTCGAGGATCATCTTCACCGCGAGTTCGGCGTCCTTGGCGACCAGCTGCGGAGACTGAGCCGCCAGGCGGTCGATCAGTTCCGACTTGGTCATCGGCACCGTTCCCCGTCAGCCGTTGGACTTGTTGTCGGAGAGCTTCGCCTTGAGCAGCGCGCCCAGGTTGGTCGTGCCCGTGTTGGCGCCCGAATTCTCCTGCGACATGCGGTTCATCGCCTCGCTCTCGTCGGCCTGGTCCTTCTGCTTGATCGACAGGTTGATGCCGCGGTTCTTGCGGTCGACGTTGATGATCATCGCCGTCACCTTCTGGCCTTCGCGCAGGTGCTGGCGGATGTCCTCGACGCGGTCGCGCGACACCTCGGAGGCGCGCAGGTAGCCCTCGACCTCGCCGCCGCCGCCGAGGGCGATGACCGCGCCCTTGGCGTCGAGGCTCTTCACCGTGCCCGAGACGATCGCGCCCTTGTCGTTCAGCGCGACGAAGTTGGAGAACGGGTCGCCTTCGAGCTGCTTGATGCCGAGCGAGATGCGCTCCCGCTCGACGTCGATCGCGAGCACCACGGCGTCGACCTCCTGGCCCTTCTTGTAGTCGCGCACCGCCTGCTCGCCGGCCGCGGTCCACGACAGGTCGGAGAGGTGCACGAGGCCGTCGATGCCGCCCGGGAGGCCGACGAACACGCCGAAGTCGGTGATCGACTTGATCGTGCCGTGCACGCGGTCGCCCTTCTTGTGGTTCATCGAGAACTCGTCCCACGGGTTCGGCATGCACTGCTTCATGCCGAGCGAGATGCGGCGACGGTCCTCGTCGATCTCGAGGATCATCACCTCCACCTCGTCGCCCAGCTGCACGACCTTGGTCGGGTGGATGTTCTTGTTGGTCCAGTCCATCTCCGAGACGTGCACGAGGCCCTCGATTCCCGACTCGATCTCGACGAACGCGCCGTAGTCGGTGATGTTGGTGACCTTGCCGAAGAGGCGCGTGCCCGGCGGATAGCGGCGCGAGAGGCCGACCCACGGGTCCTCGCCGAGCTGCTTCAAACCGAGCGACACGCGGTTCTTCTCCTGGTCGAACTTGAGGACCTTCGCGGTCACCTCGTCGCCGACCGCGAGCACCTCGGAGGGATGCTTGACCCGGCGCCACGCGAGGTCGGTGATGTGCAGCAGGCCGTCGATGCCGCCCAGGTCGACGAACGCGCCGTAGTCGGTGATGTTCTTGACGATGCCCTTGACGATCGCGCCCTCCTGCAGCGTCGAGAGCAGCTTCTCGCGCTCCTCGCCGAGGCTCTCCTCGAGCACCGCACGGCGCGACACGACGACGTTGTTGCGCTTGCGGTCGAGCTTGATGACCTTGAACTCGAGCTGCTTGCCCTCGTAGGGCGAGGTGTCCTTGATCGGGCGGATGTCGACGAGCGAGCCCGGCAGGAACGCCCGGATGCCGTTGATCATGACGGTGAGTCCGCCCTTCACCTTGCTGGTGACGAGTCCGGCGACGACCGAGCCCTGCTCCATCGACTGCTCGAGGTCGTGCCAGGCCTTGAGGCGCTTGGCCTTGTCGCGCGAGAGCTTCGTCTCGCCGTAGCCGTTCTCGATCGACTCGATCGCGACGGTCACGAAATCGCCGGGCTTGACCTCGACCTCTCCGCCGTCGTTGCGGAACTCCTCGATCGGGATGAAGGACTCGGACTTGAGGCCCGCGTTGACGACGACGATGTTGTAGTCGACGCGCGTCACTTCCGCGGTGATGAGTTCGCCCGCGCGCATCTCCTGCCGGGCGAGGGATTCCTCGAACAGCGCGGCGAAGTTTTCGGCGGGGGTGGAGCCGGACATCTGGGTAACGGTCGCCATGGGTTGGCCTCTTGGGTGCATTGCCGCCCCGCGCGAGAACCCTGTTTCTCGCCCGGTGGCGGGCTGGTTGGTATCAGCGCCCCGCGCGCGCCGGCTGTTAGCGTTCGCGGGACGACCCTTTGCAATGGAATCGCGACGGCCCGCCCGTGCCGCGCGGCCGAGGCACCGTGGAGCCCCATCGCTCCGCCGGTACACCCGCCCACGGGACACCGTGGCCGACCGCCGCGTCGATCGTCAGGTCGGTCGCTCCCGGGGCGATGCGGTACGCCGCGCGCACCGGGACTGGTTGCAAAAGACCCGGCATGATAGCCGGGTTTCCTTTTGCGATCAAGCGTTTATCCGGCCCGCCTCCGCCGCCCCCCGGGCGGCGGCGCGGGAACGCGCTGTCGCCAGGCGCCGACCGCGCTCCGGCGAGGGATGGGGAGGCGCGGCCCGGGAAGCGGTCCTGTCGTCGCGCCCGGGCCGGGCGCCGGTCAGGAGGCCGCGAGGCCGCTCAGGCGGCGCAGCAGCGCGACGACGGTCTTGCGCTCCTCCGCGTTCAGATCGCCGAAGGTCTGCTCGGAAATGCGCTCCGCGAACGGCACCGTCGATTCGACCATGGCCCGGCCCTCGGGCGTAAGGGCGACCTGGGTCTGGCGAGCGTCCCCCGGTTCGTGGGTGGCGGTGAGGAGGCCGCGCCAGCGAAGTCGCTCGACGATGCCCCGCACCGACGGCTCGTCGATGGCGGTCGCCTCGACGATCGAGGGGATCTGGCAGGTGCCGCGATCGCGCAGCGTGCACAGCACCACGAACTGCGCCGCGGTGAGCTGCGCGTCGGGAACCGTCTGCTGGAAGATCGCGACGTGCCGCTGGTAGGCGCGGCGCAGCAGGTGGCCGATCTGGTCGCTGAACCGGTAGTCGGAAGGGGTGGGGCTCATCGGAATTCTCTCCTGGGATCGGGGATGGCGCTCACATGCTGAGGTAGGCGCGTCGGACCTCGTCGTTCGCGGCGAGTTCGGCCATCGTGCCGTCGAAGCGGATCTGGCCCTTCTCCAGCACGTAGGCCCGGTCGGAGACGAGTTCCGCGAAATGCATGTTCTGCTCGGAGAGCAGGATGCTCACGCCCTCCGACTTGAGTTCGATGATCATGTGCGCCATCTGCTCGACGATCACCGGCGCGACGCCCTCCGAGGGCTCGTCGAGCAGCACGAGGTACGGGTTGCCCATCAGCGTGCGGGCGACGGTGAGCATCTGCTGTTCGCCCCCGCTCATGCGCCCGCCGGGCCGCTGGGGCATTTCGCCCAGGTTCGGGAACAGCTTGTAGAGGCGCATGGGCGTCCACACCGGCGCGGCGCCGCCGTCCGGCCAACGCCGCGCGTCCTGCCGGCCGACCTCCAGGTTCTCCTCGACGGTCAGGTCGGTGAAGATGCGCCGGTCCTCGGGCACGAAGCCCAGGCCGCGCTTGGCGACCTCGTGCGGTTCGGCGCGCGAAATGTCCTCGCCCATGAACGACAGCGCCCCGCTCCGCTTGTCGAGCATGCCCATGATCGCCTTGAGCGTGGTCGACTTGCCCGCGCCGTTGCGACCCATCAGCGCGACGACCTCGCCGCGGCTCACGTGGAGATCGACGCCGAACAGGATCTGCGCGGCGCCGTACCACGCCGCGAGACCGCGGACGTCGAGGAGCGGTGCGCCGTCGCGGCTCGCGCTCACGCTCACGCGCCCCCCTTCGCGGCGGGTTTCTCGAAGGTCTTGCCGCTGCCGAAATAGACCTCCTGGACGCGCGGGTCGTCGCGGATCTGGGCGGGCGTCCCGCCGGCGATGAGCCGCCCGCGCGGGAGCACGATGATGCGGTCGGCGTAGGC
>DAOMBL010000374.1:0-3947 GCA_035427325.1 Casimicrobiaceae bacterium | reverse complement strand
ATCGCGGCGGCGTCGCTCGCCCAGCGCCGCTGGGGGGGCACGGTGGGCGGGCTGATTGCCGGGCTGCCCCTCACTTCCGCTCCGGTTTCCGTGTTTCTTGCCCTCGAGCACGGGCCGGCCTTCGCGGCGCACGCCGCCACGGCCACGATGCTTGGCGTCAACGCAATGTCGGCCTTCTGCGTCGTCTACGCGAAGGCGTCCGCCAGACGGCCGGCCTGGCTCTGCGGGGCCGCCGGACTGCTTGCCGGCCTCGCCGTCACCGTCATGGCATCGCATCTTCCGCAGCGCGCGGGCCTTGCTTCCGCGATCACTTTCCCGACCCTCGCGGCGCTGGTCATGCTGAGTGGCCGCCCGGCAGGCGCGGATGCACCGGCTTCCGCCCCTCCGTGGTGGGACGTTCCCGCCCGCATGACAGTCGCAACGTTGATCGTCCTGCTCATCACGGCCATGGCAGCCTGGCTCGGCGCGACGTGGAGCGGCCTGCTCTCCACGCTGCCAGTGTACGCGCTCGTCATGGGGATGTTTTCGCACACCCACGGCGGTCCGGGCGCCGCACAGACGTTCCTTCGAGGCGTGACGGTCGGCGCGCTCGGCTCAGCCGCGTTTCTGCTCTGCGTGGCGGTGCTCGTCGAGCGTGCCTCGCTCTTCGCGACCTACTCCGCCGCCGTCGTTGCGAGCGTCATGGTCGCGGGATGCAGCCAGGCGATCTTCAGCGCGCGGGCCGCGACGCGGCGGTGAGGCACAAGCCCGGTCGCCATCGCAGCGCAGGTCGACCCGACGGCGCACCTCGTCCGTGTCCGCTGGCTGCCTCAAGCGGCCGCGCGCAGGGTAGCGAAGTGCTGGAGTGGACCGCCGGGCTCGCCGAGCAGGGATCCGGCATCGGTATCCCATCTGGGGAGCGGCAATCCGAGACAGGCTGGATCGGTCCACGATGGGTCCACGGCGGAACGTGGACTTCGAGAATTCAGCTCTGGTGAATCTGGCGGAGAGGGCGACATTCACATTGCGGGGCGTCAGCGCCGAAACTGCCTCAAGTTGCCCCCAAAGTTGCCCCCACGATGCGCCCGCTACCCCCCCCCGCCGACCCTCGCGCGCGCGCGCGTAGTCGCGTCATCGCGCCGCCCCTCGCGCTCCGCCGGAATCCGGCCGCGTCCGCCGGATTGCGCCGCGACGGGGGGCGCCAATGAACGCTTTGCGCGTACAGTTGGGAGCCGGGGCCATAGCCCCTCCGCCGCTCATTCGCGCCATTCGCGCCAACCCTCGAAACGTGGCGCGACTGGCGCGACTGGACCGCGTGGCGCGACTGGACGGGCGCCGGACGCCATAAAGCCGGGTTATTGAGTCTACGTCGCCGATAACCTGCCTTTGCTCGCAGGGTTCGCGCCGAACAGGAACGGCCATCGCTCGCGTCCGCTCCGCCGGTCCAGGTCGTCCGGGCCCGGCAGGTAGGCGCCGCAGCGCATCGGCCGGTCCACGTCGGACGGTCGCCACGTCCTAGCCGTCGCGATCCCGTCGCCCAACGACTCGCCACGCAGGACCGCGCGGCAACGCCCGCCGGCCGTCAGGTTGGCGCATTGCCGGCACGAGCGCATCCGAGGATCGGGCGCGACCTCCGGCTCGACCTCGACCGCCGTCCGGGCTTTGGCCTCGCGCTCCGCGACCAACAGGCGGAAGCAGGTCAGCGCCGATTGCGGATCGGCCAGCGCGGCGGCGAGCGCGTCGCGTTGCTCGTCGTCGGGCCAGTCCGCCGCGATGATGGCGAGCAGGGCGCGCAGCTCGGCGGCTTGGTCAGGGGTTGCTGCACTTGCTGCAGTTGCTGCACTTGGGCCGGTCGGCGAGCCCTCGGGGGTTGCTGCAGTTGCTGCAGTTGCTGCACTTAGGCCCGACTCCGCTTTATCTGCAGCAAGTGCAGCAAGTGCAGCAGGCCCCAACCAATCACGGAGCGCCATCGCGACCCCCCAACAGCGCCGGGTTGACGCGGACCAACAGCCGCCGCCCGTCCGTGACCTCGCGGACCCGCCCTGCGTCCGCCAACTCCCGCAGCGCCGCGTCGAGCCCCGCCCGCCCGCGTACCGGACCCGGGCCCCAAGTCTGAATCGTCCGCCGACTGAGTTCGGCCACGCCGTCGCGGGCGCACCGGTCCAGAATCCAGGCATCGAGCCTCCGCGCGATGGACAGTTCGCGAGGCGCGGCCACGTCGCCCAGGAACCGGCGGGCTTCGTACAGGTGCCAGCCCACGATCCGCGCCGCAGCCTCGACGGCCTCGCGCCCAATCTCGCCCGCCGGGCCGTGCGCGAACAGGTGGAACAGCGCGGCCATGCGCGCCGCGTTGTCCGCCGCCTTGCTCGCCACGTCGCGGACCTCTGCCATGTCGCCGCCGGCCCGCAGCTCCCGCTCCACGTCGTCATGGAACGCGCGCCATACGTCGCGGGCCGCACCGGACAGCACGAGCGCCGGGGGCGTGAGAGCGCCGCTCGGATCGCAGGCGGGCGGCGTCGAGAGCAGCTCGCGCAGGCGCGCCGAGAAACGCGGCAGATGGCGCCATTGCGGCGGATCGCGGAACAGGCGGGCGCCTTGCGTCGATGCCGGCTCGGCGATCAGGAACCGGGCCGCGAACCCGCTACCGCGCGCAAGGCCCTTGCTCGCCTCGACGAATTGCCGGACGGTTTCGGGCTGAACGGCGAGCCCCATCGTCAGGCGGGCGCCGGCGAGCGTGAAACTCTCCGACGTGCGCCGCTCGACGCGATGCACTCCGCCGTCCCACAAGGCATTGAGCAGCGCGAGATTCCGCATGACTGAATCGCGCCCCATCCCGTGCCCGCCGAAAACGATTCCGGCTTCACTCGACAGGACGCCACCGGACGGCCAGCCGCGCGCGAGACTCCACGCCAAGGCTTCGGGCGTCGCGTCCGCATGAATGACGCGCGGGACGCGAAAGAGCGCCGGTTCCTCGGCCTCGACTTCGGCCAGCTCGGCCTCGATGTCGTCCACCGGCTCGCCCCGCTTCGCAGCGTCGCGGATGCGCGACTTGATGCCGGCGCGCCGTTCCTCCCATGCCGCGCGGGCCGCCGCGCTCCGCGCAACGTCGGGCCGGCAGCGTTCCGCTTCGTCGCGCTCCCACTCGCGAACCCCCTGCAGGAAGTAGCCGTCGCACGACGACTTGCGTTCGCCGGACTCCGCGACGGCGAGCAGATACAGACTCGACGGCCCGCGAAGGGTCGGCGCGCGCTCCACGTCGGCGAGCGCCTGCGCGGAAACGGACAGCGCCGACAACGCGGAACAGGCGGCGAGCGCCGTCGGGCATTGCACGAACGCGACGACTTCCGCGACCGCCTCGCGAATGCCGGCCGGCAGCGCGTCCGCCGGATAGGCGCGCTCGTCGTCGGCCACCGTCAACGGTTGCGGCTCGGGCCAATCGCCGCCCGCAGGATCGCCCGCCAGCACGCCCAGCGTCGCGGGCTGACCCTCGGCAACATCCGGCGCGCTCGCGCGCTCCACGGCCGCGTTTACGGCCTCCGCGCCACGATGCTGCATCAAATCGTTGAAGTCGCTCGCGCCCTCCGGCCGATCCTCGCCGAAGTCGGGCAGCGCGACGAGCCCGCCGACCGCCCGCGCGGCTTCGACACCGCGCTCAACTGGCTGAAAGAAGGCGTCAGCATCCTGGTCTTCCCCGAGGGCAGCCGCAGCCCCGACGGCCGCCTGCGCCGCTTCAAGAACGGCGCTTTCGTGCTGGCCATGGACGCGCAGGTGCCGATTGTGCCGGTGGTGATCGACGGCACGGGCGCCTGCGTACGCAAGGGCAGCCCGCTGGTGCACCACCCCGATACGGTCATCCAGGTGCTTGAGCCAATCCCCACCCAGGCTCTGTCCGACCCGCGCGAAGCCTCCGCGCTCAAGCAGCGCGTCCACGCCCTTTGCATGGCCCGCCGCGAGGACCTGGGTCCGCA
>DAOMBL010000373.1:0-3988 GCA_035427325.1 Casimicrobiaceae bacterium | reverse complement strand
GGGCGGCGGGTCGATCCGGCACCTGTCGCTCGCGGTCGCAGGCTGGATGCGCTATGCGAGCGGCCGCGACGAGCGCGGCGGGACGATCGAGGTGTCCGATCCGCTGGCCGCGCGGTTCGCCGCCATCGCGTCGCGGGCGGGAGGCGATGCCGGCCGGCTCGCGAGCGGACTCCTGGGCCTCGATGCGATCTTCGGCGCCGACCTGCCGCGGATCCCGGCCTTCACCGTCGAGGTGACGCGCCACCTCGACGCGCTGCTCCGCCGCGGCGTGGCCGCCACCGTCGCCGAGCATCTCGCCCACTGAACCGTCCCATGCATCCTCTCGCCCCGCACCCGGACCGCCTGTTCCCCGCCGATCCGTCGACGCGCGCGATCGCGCGCGACCTCTATGCCGGCGTGAAGGACCTGCCGATCGTGAGCCCGCACGGGCACACCGATCCGGCGTGGTTCGCGGGCGACGAACCGTTCGCGAACGCGAGCGCGCTGTTCATCACGCCCGACCACTACGTGTTCCGGATGCTCTACAGCCAGGGCGTCCCGCTCGAGGCGCTCGGCATCCCGCGCCGCGACGGCGGCCCGGTCGAGACCGATGCGCGGAAGATCTGGCGCACCTTCGCCTCGCACTGGCCGCTCTTTCGCGGGACGCCCACGCGCCTGTGGCTCGATCACGCGTTCCACGACGTCTTCGGCATCCGCGAGCGGCTCGAGAGCGCCAACGCGGACGCGATCTTCGATCGCATCAACGAGCAGCTCGCGACGCCGGCGTTCCGGCCGCGCGCTCTGTTCGAGCGGTTCCGCATCGAGGTGCTCGCGACCACCGAGAGTCCGCTCGACGACCTCGCGCAGCACGCGAAGATCCGCGCGAGCGGATGGACGGGACGGGTGGTCACCGCGTACCGGCCCGACCCGGTCGTCGATCCGGAATTCGACGGCTTCCGCGACAACGTGCTGAGGCTGGGAGAGCTGACGCGCGAAGACGCAACGACGTGGAACGGCTATCTCGCCGCACACCGCTCACGCCGGACGTTCTTCGCGTCGATGGGCGCGACCTCCACCGACCACGGTCACCCGAGCGCGCGCACTGCCGATCTCGGGCCCGCCGCCTGCCAGAGGCTCCTCGACCGCGCGCTCGCCGGGACGGCGAGCGCGGAGGAGGCCGAGACCTTCCGCGCCCAGATGCTGACCGAGATGGCGAAGATGAGCGTGGACGACGGGCTCGTCATGCAGGTCCATCCCGGCAGCTTCCGCAACCACAATCCGGCGCTCTTCTCGGCGTTCGGCCGCGACAAGGGCGCCGACATCCCGATGCGCACCGACTACGTGCGGGCGCTGAAGCCGCTGCTCGACCGCGTCGGCAACGAGCGCGGCTTAACGCTGATCCTGTTCACGCTCGACGAAACCGCCTACGCGCGCGAACTGGCGCCCCTCGCCGGCCACTACCCGGCGCTGCGGCTGGGGCCGGCGTGGTGGTTCCACGACAGTCCCGAGGGCATGCTGCGCTACCGCGAGCAGACGACCGAAACGGCGGGGTTCTGCAACACGGTCGGCTTCAACGACGATACGCGCGCCTTCCTGTCGATTCCCGCACGGCACGACGTCGCGCGGCGCATCGATTGCCGGTACCTCGCCACGCTGGTGGCCGAGCACCGGATGGACATCGACGAGGCTCGCGCGCTCGCGCCCGATCTCGCGTACGCGCTCGCCAAGCGCACCTACCGGCTGTAGGCCGGTCCTTCGCATTACAATGGGCGCGATGGCCCCCGCCGATCCCGGCGCGCGGCCCGGCGCCCGGCGGCCGGCTCGCCCGTTTCTTCTGGCGAGGCGCGTTCCGGTTGCGCTTCGGGCTGCCCGGCCGGCTGGGCCGCAACGCCCCTGATTCCCCATGCCGACGCCTCCCGATACCGTCTACGCGCGCATTGCCCGTCACGCCGCGGAGCGCCCCGGCGCGCACGCGCTCGAGAGCCCCGGCAAGCCGCCGCTCACCTATGGAAAGCTCGTCGAGATCGTCGACGCGACGATCGACGCGCTGAACGCCGCCGGCACCGGCCGCGGCGACGTCGTCGCGGTCGTGTTGCCGCACGCTGGCGAACTCGCCACCGCGTGCCTCGCGGTGTCGGCATGCGCGCAGGCGGCGCCCCTCAATCCCGAGTACCGGCGCGCCGAGCTGGAGTTTCACTTCGCGAGCCTCAAGCCTCGGCTGGTGATCCTGCCCGCGGGGCGTGCGCCCGTTGCGCGCGAAGTCGCCCGTTCGATGGATGTGGCGATCGCGGACCTGCACGCCGAGGACGCGTCCACGGGCGCGTTCCGGCTGTCGTTCCCGACGACGGGAGGACCCGCGAAGGACCGCGGCCGGGCCGATGCCGGCGACGTGGCCCTGTGGTTGCACACGTCGGGCACCACGGCGCGGCCCAAGAAGGTGCCGCTCACGCAGTCGAACCTCGTCGCATCGGCCGAGGCGATGATCGCGTCGGTCGCGCTCACGTCTTCGGACCGCTGCCTGCACGTGCTGCCCATGTTCCACATCGGCGGCATCGTCGACGTGCTGATGGCGCCCCTCATGGCGGGCGGCACGGTCGTATGCACGTCCGGGTTCTCCGTGCCGGAGTTCTTCCTCGGGCTCGAAGTCGCGCGGCCGACGTGGACGCAGGCCGTCCCGACGATGCTCCGGGAACTCGTCGATGCCGCGCCGGAGCATCGCGATGCCATCGCGCGTCGGCCGGTGCGTTTCATCCGGTCGGTGTCGGCCGCCCTGCCGGTCGACCTGCTCAAGGAAGTCCAGGGCGCCTTCGGGGCGCCGGTCGTCGAGATCTACGGGATGACCGAGACCGCCGGGGTGATCGCGAGCAATCCGTTCCCGTCCGGGATGCGCAAGCCCGGCTCGGTCGGGGTGGCCGCAGGCCCGGAAGTCGCCGTGGTCGACGAACGCGGCGTCCCGGTGCCGACCGGGCAGCGCGGGGAGGTGGTGGTGCGCGGCCGAAGCGTCATGCGCGGTTACGCCGACGACGAGGCGAGCAACGCCGCGAGCTGGTTCGGCGACTGGTTCCGGACCGGCGACGAGGGGACGCTCGACGCCGACGGCTTCCTCTATCTCACCGGGCGCATCAAGGAGATCATCAACCGCGGAGGCGAGAAAGTCTCTCCGCGCGAAGTCGACGAGGTGCTGCTGTCGCATCCGGCGGTCGCCGAGGCGGCCACGTTCGCGATCCCGCACCCTACGCTCGGCGAGGAGGTGGCGACGGTCGTCGTGCTGAAGCCGGGGTCCAACGTGTCGAAGACGGCGCTGACCGAGCACGTCGGTTCCCGGCTCGCGTACTTCAAGGTGCCGCGCGTCGTCCACTTCCTGCAGGCGATTCCCAAGACCGCGGGCGGCAAGCTGCAGCGCAACCGCCTGGCCGAGACGCTCGGGCTCCGGGACGCGACGGCCGAGGCGCCGCGCGCCGCGTACGTGGCGCCGCGCACGCCGCTCGCCGCCGAACTCGCGCGACTCTGGGAGGCCACGCTCGGCGTCGAGCGCGTGGGCCTCGACGACGACTTCTTCGCATTGGGCGGCGACTCGCTCAAGGCGGCGAGCTTCGTCAACCAGATCCAGCACCGGTGGCACGAGACGGTCTACGTGACGGCGGTCTTCGACGCACCGACGCTCGCGCGCCTCGAGAGCTATCTCTCTGCCCACCACCCGGAGCTCGTGGCGAGGATGACCGGCGCGGCGGTGCCGGCATCCGGGGCCGCGCGGCGTGCGGTGGACCCCGATGCGCTGCGCCGCTTCCGGCGCGCGATCGCGAAGACGCTCGGCGAAGCGCCGTTGCCCCCGAAGCGCAATCCGCCGGCCGTGTTCGTGCTGTCGTCGCCGCGCTCGGGGTCGACGCTCATGCGGGCGATGCTCGGCGGCAACCGGGCGCTGTTCGCACCACCGGAGCTCTACCTGCTGCCCTTCGACACGCTCGCCGACCGCAAGGCGTGGTTCTCGGGATCGCAGCGGTTCCAGCTC
>DAOMBL010000372.1:0-3999 GCA_035427325.1 Casimicrobiaceae bacterium | reverse complement strand
GGGGCATGGGGGCCTGGGGAAGGATGGGACCGGGGGGGACTCTAGTCCGGATCCCTCCGGAAATCAAAAATAATGCGAACCATTCCAGTTTGCGTATCCCCCGCCCCCCCCCCCCCGCGGGGCCGGCGCCGTCATCCTCGCGCGATCGCGCCACGGCCGGCGGCGCGGCCGCCGCGAGACGCGGGCCGCCCCCGGCGCTTCCCGGGCCGATGTTTCCGCCCCGCGCGCGGACGGTTCAACCGCTGTTCCGCAGGCCCGCGGCGAGCCCGTTGATCGTCAGGTGGATCGCGCGCCGCGTGCGCTCGTCGGTCTGCCCGCCCCGGAAGCGGGTGAGGAGTTCGATCTGCAGGTGGTTCAGCGGGTCGAGGTACGGCACGCGATTGCGCAGGCTCCGCGCGAGCGTCGGGTTGTCCGCGAGCGGATGGTCCTGGCCGGTGACCTCCGCGAGCACCGCGAGCGTACGGCGGTGCTCGGCCGCGATGCGGCCGAAGATCGCCTCGCGCAGCGCGGCGTCCGGCACGAGGGCGGCGTAGCGCGACGCCACCGCGAGGTCGGACTTCGCGAGCACCATGCCCATGTTCGACAGGACCGATGCGAAGAACGGCCAGCGTTCGTGCATCTCGCGCAAGAGCGCCATGGCGTCGTCGCGCCCGCGTCGCCAGGCCTCGATCGCGCTGCCGACGCCGTACCAGCCGGGCAGCATCAGCCGGCACTGGCTCCAGCTGAACACCCACGGAATCGCCCGCAGGTCCTCGATGCGCGTCGAGGCGGTGCGCGAGGCGGGGCGGCTGCCGATGTTGAGTTCGGCGATCTCGGCGATCGGCGTCGAGGCGCGGAAGTACGCGACGAAACCGGGGGTGCCGTAGACGAGATCGCGGTACGCGGCGAGCGCATGCGCGGAGAGTTCGTCGAGCGCGCGGTAGTACCGCTCGGCCCGGTCGCCCAGCTGCTCCGCGTCGGAGAGCGCGGCCTCGAGCGACGCCGCCACGAGCGTCTCGAGGTTGCGGCGGCCGAGTTCCGGGTCCGAGTACTTGCTCGCGATGATCTCCCCCTGCTCGGTCAGGCGGAGCCCGGCGGCCGCACTGCCTTTCGGCTGCGCGAGGATCGCGTCGTACGATGGCCCGCCGCCCCGCCCCACCGTGCCGCCGCGTCCGTGGAAGAGGGCGAGCGTGACCTCCGCCGTCCGGAAGACCTCGACCAGGTCGCGCTCCGCGCGGTAGAGCGCCCAGTTCGCCGCGAGGTAGCCGCCGTCCTTGCTGCTGTCCGACGAGCCGAGCATGACCTCCTGGCGGTTCCCGCGGCCTTCGACGATCCTGCGCCACGCGGGCAGCGCGAACGCCTCGCGCATGATCCGGCCCGAGCCCGCGAGATCGTCGATCGTCTCGAACAGCGGCACGATGTCGAGCGCGGCACGGCCGTCGCGGAAGAGCCCCGCGTCCTTGAGCAGCACGGCGACCTCGAGCAGGTCGGACACCGACCGGCACTTGGAGATCACGTAGTTCGGCACCGCCTCCGGACCGTAGTCGGCGTGGACCGAAGCCGCCGCATCGACGACCGCGAACTCGTCGCGCGCGCGCTCCGAATAGTCGAGGAACGGCGATCGGAGCGGCCGCGGACTCGCGAGTTCGGCGGAGAGCGCCGCGACGCGCGCGGACTCGTCGAGCGCCGCGTAGCTCGACACCGCACCGGAGCGCTCGAGCAATTCGCCGACGACGACCTCGTGCACGTCGGCGTTCTGGCGCAGGTCGAGCGACGCGAGGTGGAAGCCGAACGCCGCGACCGCGTAGCGCAGCGGCAGCAGCCGCTCCTCGGCCAGCGCGCCTCCCCCGTGCGTCGCGAGCGATGCCGCGATGGTCGCGAGGTCCGCGCCGAATTCCGCCGCCGAGCCGTAAGGCGGTCGTTCGACCTGCGGCGCGCGGGCGATCGGCGCATCCGACTTCGCCTTCGCGGTCGCGGCCACGCGCGCATAGACGCCGATCAGCGCCTGCCGGTAGGGCTCGTCCTGCCGGTGCGGATTGTCGTCGTTCGCCTCGCGCGCGAGTTCGAGGAGTTCCGGCGTCGGCCGCACCAGGCGCGACGACAACGACAGCTCGCTTCCCAGCCGGTGCACCTCGTCGAGGTAGTGCGCGAACGCGACGGTGGCCTGCGCGCGCACCGCCTGCACCAGCGTGCGCGGTGACGAACGGGTTGCCGTCCCGGTCGCCGCCGATCCACGACCCCATGCGCAGGAACGGCGGCAGCAGGCGCCCGCCGAGGGCGTCGCTGCCGAGGCGCGCGGCGAAGTCCGCATAGAGCGACGGCAGCCCGTCGAGGAACGTGTAGCGGTAGTACGCGAGTCCGTTCTCGATCTCGTCGACGACCTGCAGGCGCGACAGGCGCAGCATCGCGGTCTGCCAGAGGCCGAGCACGCGGCGGGCGAGGCGCCGTTCGACGTCGGCGCGCTCGGCGTCGGTGAGCGCCATGCGGTCGCGCTGCGACACGAGCTCCGCGATCCCGCGCTCCGCATCGAGGATGCTCCGGCGCTGAACTTCGGTCGGATGCGCCGTCAGCACCGGCGACAGGTGCGCGTGCGCGCACCAGCGCGCGACCGCGTCCGGTCCGACGCCGGCACGCTCGAGCGAGGCGAGCGAGGCCTCCAGGCTGCCGCGCTGGGGCGGGGAACCGGCGAGCGCGTGCATGCGGCGACGCCGGTTCTGGTGGACGTCCTCGGCGAGATTCGCGAGCTGCGAGAAGTACGAGAACGCGCGCACGACGTCGAGCACCTGCGCGATCGGCAGGCCGTCGAGGGGCCGCGCGAGTTCGGCGCGCGCCGCCTCGGCCTCGTCGCCCGCTCCGCGCCGGAAGCGGACGGCCGCCTGCCGGATCGCTTCGACGCGCGCGTAACCCTCCTCGCCCGTCTGCTGGCGGAGGACCTCGCCCAGGACGCGGCCGAGCAGGCGCGTGTCCTCGCGCAGCGGCCGGTCCTTGTCCGCATCGTCGACGGGGGGCGGCGGGGAGAGATCTTCGGGCATCTTCGGGACGGCGCGTGATTACAATCCCAGTGTATATGACGCTCCCGCTCCCCGACCCGCTCCGCGCCGCCGCGCGCAGCCTCGCCGCGACCCCGCTCGCGACGCTCTTCGAGCGCGATCCCCGCCGCGTCGAGCGCCTGACCTTCGCGTGGGAGGGCTTCCGCGTCGACCTCGCGAAGGAGCGCATCACGCCGGAAGTCGTCGCGGAGCTGTGCGCGTACGCCTCCGACGCGGGCGTCGAGCGGTGGATCGCCGCCCTGTTCGCCGGCGAGAAGGTCAACGTGACCGAAGCACGCGCGGTGCTGCATCCGGTGCTGCGCGATATCGCGTCCGCGCCGCTGTTGATCGACGGCGCCGACGTGCGCGCCGACATGCGCGCCGCCCGCATCCGCATGGCCACCTTCGCCGAGGAACTCGTCCGCGGGGCACGAACGGGCGCGACCGGCGTGCCGCTGCGCCACGTGGTGCACCTCGGAATCGGAGGCTCGGACCTCGGCCCCCGCCTCGTCGTCGACGCGCTGCGGACGTCCGGCGCACCGGGCGCAATCGGCGTCTCGTTCGTCGCCAACGTCGACCCGGTCGCGCTCGACCGCGCCCTCGCCGGACTCGATCCGGCCGCAACGCTCTTCGTCGTGGCATCGAAGAGCTTCTCCACGCTGGAGACCCTCGCGAACGCGCGCGCCGCGCGGGCGTGGCTCGCCGCAGCGCTGCCGCCGGGCGCCGACACCAGCCGGCATTTCCTTGCGGCGACCGCCCGCCCCGAGGCCGCCGAGGCGTTCGGCATCGCGCCGGAGTCGGTCCTGCCGATGCACGACGGCGTCGGCGGGCGCTTCTCGCTGTGGTCGTCGGTGGGCGTGACGATCGCCGCGGCGCTCGGCAACGAGGTGCACGCGGCGCTCCTCGACGGCGCGCACGCGATGGACCGTCACTTCGCCACGGCGCCGCTCGCGTCGAACCGGCCGGTCGTCCTCGCGCTCGCAGCGGTCTG
>DAOMBL010000371.1:0-4013 GCA_035427325.1 Casimicrobiaceae bacterium | reverse complement strand
GGCTTCAGCCCGACAGTTTGGGCTTCAGCCCGACAGTTTGGGCTTCAGCCCGACAAGCGCATCGCTGTGCTGTGGGTCGGGCTTCAGCCCGACAGTTTGGGCTTCAGCCCGACGGGGTTCGTGCCCGTTCGCGGTAAAGGCGTCGGCCGGATGGACGGCCTGCGAAAAACAAGACTCGTCACGACCTCGGCTCCCGCAGACTGCGCTGCCGCGACAGGCGCGCGGACGGTCCAGGGGGCGCAAGTGCGTCGATGAACGC
The DNA here is from genome assembly GCA_035427325.1 of Casimicrobiaceae bacterium. GTDB lineage: Bacteria > Pseudomonadota > Gammaproteobacteria > Burkholderiales > Casimicrobiaceae > VBCG01. The sequence goes on along the minus strand of DAOMBL010000371.1, from coordinate 3,754 downwards.
CCGCTCGGCCGGCGCGAGGCTCCGGCCGGCGCGCGTCATGATCTCGTAGCGCGTGCCCGCGCCCGGAAGCGGCGCGGCGATCCGCGCGATCATGCCCGGCGCCTCGTAGTGACGCGCGAGACCTTCGGGCAGGAGCGTCAGCGCATCGCTCGAGAGCAGCAGCGCGAGCGTTGCGACGATCGACACGGTCTCGATCAGGTCGGTCGGTGGCCGTGAGCCCGCCGCCGCGTGGCGGGCATCGAAGTCGCGGCGAAGCGGGCTGCCCGCGGGCGGCACGATCCAGGGAGCCTCCGCGAGCGACGCGAGCGCGATGGACCGCCGCCGCACGAGCGGATGTCCGGCGCGCGCCACGACGGTGAGCGACTCGTCGGCGAGCGGCCGGGTGTCGAGTCCCGAGAGGTCATCGTCGGGCGGGCGCGGCGTCACGGCCACGGCGATCTCGCCGCGTCGGAGCGCCTCCAGCAGCACCTCGCTCGTGTTGACGAGCGCGTAGATGCGTACGCGGGGGTGCCGCCCGCGCAGCGCGCGGATCGCCGGCGCCACGAGCGTCGGCACCGAGCCGGTCACGCCGCCGATCCGCAGCGACCCCTGTCGCCCCTCGCGTTCCGCCGCGATGTCGGCGTGCGCCTGCGCCAGGTCGTTCAGCACGCCGCGCGCGTGCCGCAGCAGCGTTTCGCCGTGGGGCGTGGGCGACATCCCCCACGCGTGACGCTCGAACAGCCGTGCTCCGAGCGCGTCCTCGAGGTCGTGGAGCAGCTTGGTCGCCGCGGGCTGCGTCAGCGCGATGTCGGCGGCCGCGCGGCGCAGGCTGCGGTGGGTGTCGAGCGCCACGACCAGCGCGAGGTGCCGCACGCGCAGGCGGCCCAGCAGCGGGGTGGGCAGGGACATTCCAGAACATTATCACAAGATCGCACAATTCGATTGGACGTTATCGCTCGACCGAGTCCACAATGCCCCGCCGATCCGCGTCCGGCCGGGAGACGCGACCAGCAGGAGGAACGCCCGTGAGCAGGATCCGAGTCTTTGCCGCCGCGCTTGGTGCGCTCGCCGTCGCGGCCCCCGTGTTCGCGCAGGATGCCTGGCCGTCGCGCCCGGTCCGCATCATGGTCGGCGCCAACGCCGGCGGCGGCACCGACATCATCGCCCGGATGCTCGGCGAGAAGTTCGCCGCGTCGCTCAAGCAGCCTTTCGTCGTCGAGAACCGGCCGGGTGCGTCGAACACCATCGCAGCGGACCTGACGGCCAAGGCGCCCGCCGATGGCTACACGCTGCTCGTCGCGACCAACACCGGTCAGGCGATCGCGCCGCACATGCTGAAGCTCGCCTACGATCCGCTCAAGGACCTCGCACCGGTCGGCCTGATCGTCGTCGTCCCGAACGTGCTCGTCGTCGGAGAAAAGGTCCCGGCGAAGGACGTGAAGGACCTGGTCGCGCTCGCGAAGGCGAAGCCCGGCGAGATCCGGTTCGCTTCGTCGGGTGTCGGCAGCACGCAGCACATCGCCGGCGAGGCCTTCGATCTGGCCGCGGGCATCAAGACGGTGCACGTGCCGTACAAGGGCTCGAGCCAGGCGAACGTCGACATCCTCGGCGGCAACGTCGAGATGATGTTCGACACGACCTCGTCCGCGATGTCCCAGATCAAGGCCGGGCAATGCCGCCCGCTCGCCGTGACCGCGCCGCAGCGCTCGGCGGAACGGCCGAACGTGCCGACGATCGCGGAGGCGGGCTACCCGTCGGCCGAGATGACGACCTGGTACGGCCTGTTCGTCACCGGGGGCACGCCGAAGCCCGTCGTCGATCGTCTCGCGGCAGAATTGAAGCGCGCCCTCGCGATGCCCGACGTCCAGGCGCGGCTGAAGGGCCTGGGCGGCGAACCCGGGAACCTGACGGTCGACGAATTCGCCGCGATGAACCGCGCCGAGTTCGAGCGATTCGGCAAGCTCATCAAGGCCGCCAACATCAAGACCGAATGATGCGGCCGCGCATCGCCTTCTCGCCCGGCGATCCGAACGGCATCGGACCCGAGATCGCCGCCCGGCTGCTCGCGCGGCCCGGCGTCTTCGAGCGCGCCGACGTCGTCGTGTACGCCGATCCCGCGGTGATCGCGCACGGCGAGCGCGTCGCCGGCGTGCGCGCGCTGCTGTCGCCGTCACCCTCGCCAGGTCATGCCACGCTGCGTGCCCTCCCGTCCGGCGGCGCGGGCGCGATCACGCCCGGCGAGGCGACCGAGGCGGGCGGACGTGCCGCGCTCGACTCGCTCACGGCCGCCGTCGACGCCGCGAAGCGGGGCGAGGTCGAAGGCATCGTGTTCGCGCCGCTCAACAAGCACGCGCTGCGCCTCGCGGGCATGACGCACGACGACGAGTTGCGCTGGATGGCCGAGCGCCTCGGCGTGCCGGGCTTCACCAGCGAATTCAACATCACCGGCGCGCTGTGGACCTCGCGCGTCACCTCGCACGTGCCTCTGCGCGCGGTCGCCGACGCGATCACCCGGGAGGGTGTCGTCGACGCGGTACACATCGTGAACCGCTACCTCGTGGCCTCGGGTGTGGCGACGCCGCGCATCGCCGTGGCGGCGCTCAACCCGCACGCGGGAGACGGCGGCTCGCTCGGCTGCGAGGAGATCGACGTGATCGCGCCGGCGGTCGAGGACGTGCGGCGCGAGGGCATCGACGCGCGCGGCCCGCTGCCCTCGGACACGGTGTTCGTCGCGGCGAGCCGCGGCGACTACGACGCCGTGGTGTCGATGTACCACGACCAGGGCCAGATCGCGATGAAGCTGATGGGTTTCGACCGGGGGGTCACGCTGCACGGCGGCCTGCCGGTGCCGGTCGCAACCTGCGCGAGCGGCACGGCGTTCGACATCGTCGGCAAGGGCGTGGCCAATGCCGAGGGATTGCAGGCCGCGTTCGATCTCGCGGTCCGCATCGCGGCACGCGAAGGACGTTAGTCTCCACGCCGACCCACGGCGGTGGGCCGGGCTCCAGCGTTGTGGGTCGGGCTTCAGCCCGACGGCATGGGCTTCAGCCCGACGGGGTCCGTGCCGATGCGATGGAAATGCGTCGGCCTGAAGGCCGACCCACAGGAGCCGAAGGCCGACCCACAACAGATGCCTCCCGGCGCTCGATGCGCCGCCCGGGAGTCGCCGACGCGACTGTCCTCTGTCCTCTGTTCCCTGTCTCCTGATGTCGGCCGACCCACACGGCCACGCCGAGCTACTTCGACAGGAAGAGGGCGGGATCGACCATCGCGCGGTTGAGGCTCACCGACCAGTGCAGGTGCGGTCCGGTGACGCGGCCGGTCGCGCCGACCGTGCCGATGCGCGTGCCCGCGGGCAGGGCGTCGCCTGGAGCGACTTCGATCGTGTCGAGGTGGCAGAGCATCGAGAGCAGGCCGCCGCCATGGTCGACCCACACGGTGTTGCCGTTGAAGAAATAGTCGCCGACGTCGATGACGCGCCCCGCGGCGGGCGCGACGATCGGTGTCCCCTTGGGGGCCGGTATGTCCATGCCGCTGTGCGGCGCGCGCGCCTGGCCGTTGAAGACCCGCCGTGCACCGAACGTGGGCGAGCGCGGGCCCGCGACCGGCGCGACAAATGCGAACGTCGCGGGCGGCGGCGCGCTGAACGTCGCGATGACCTGCGCCTGGTGCGCGCGCTCGCGTTCGTGGCGCGCGAGATCCTCGGGCGAGAGGTCGACCTGGCCGGGCGCGACCGTGAGGCGCTGCTCACGGTAGCTCGCCTTTCCGATGCGAT
>DAOMBL010000370.1:0-4027 GCA_035427325.1 Casimicrobiaceae bacterium | reverse complement strand
CGCCCGACGACATCGCGATGTAGAGGTGCTTCCGGTCGCGCGGATCGACGAGGATCGAGTGCAGCTTCGGTCCGTCCGGCGTGCCGTCCTGGTCGCCGCCGCACCAGGCCTTGCGCTCGGGATGCTCGTTGAAGCCCATCACACCGGACCAGGTCGCCCCGTGGTCGGTCGAACGGAACAGGCCCTGCGGCGAGGTACCCACGTACCAGCACCCGGACTCGCTTTCGTGGCCAGGCGTGAGCCAGAAATTGTGATCGACGGTGCGCCCGCTTCCCGGGCGAAACGCAGGCGGAGCCGCAGCTTCGACCCAGGTTCGCCCCCGGTTCGCCGAGCGGAATACGGTCGGCCCGAGGTGGCCGGTCCGCGCCGTCGCCAGCCAGTGCCGCGGGTCGCGCGGGTCCACCATCGCGTGGTGCACGTTGTGGCCGAGGAAGCGCGGCCCGCCCAGCGTCCAGCGCTGCCGCGTGGCATCGCTCGAGAGCGACCACAGTCCCTTGCGCGTGGAGACGAGGACGATGGTGCGGGCCGCCGAGGCGCGGGATCGTGCAGGGGCGGGCATGGTGGCCTCCGGAGACGTGGCGGCGAACCGCGGGGCCGGCCGCAGAAGGCGGGACGCGCCCGCCCGCGCCGACCGGAGGCGGGACGCTACGCCAAAGGGGCGTGCGCCCGCAAGGGCGCGGCCGCGCCGTCCCGTCGGGCTGAAGCCCGACCCACGGCAGGGGGGTGTGGGTCGGCCTTCAGGTCGACGCATTCCCTTGCATCGGCACGCACCCCGTCGGGCTGAAGCCCGACCCACTGCGGCGGGGGGTGTGGGTCGGCCTTCAGGCCGACACTTTGCCTTCAGGCCGACGCATTGCTTTCTGTCCGACGCCTTGCCCGCGGGTCGACATTCAGGGTTCCACGATCCCCGCACGCGCTCGGGGTTGATCTTCGCGCCGGTCGCTGCGATCCTCGACGGTCCGGGCGCGATGCTTCGCTGCCTGTCCACCAACGCATGGAGAACTTGCGATGACGATCAAAGTCGGCGACAGACTTCCCGCCGGGACGTTGATGGAGTATTTCGAGGTCGAGAAGGACGGCTGCTCGATCGGCCCCAATCCGGTGAAGGTCGAGGACTTCGTCCGCGGCCGGAAGATCGTGATCTTCGGACTTCCCGGCGCGTTCACGCCGACCTGCTCGGCGAAGCACGTGCCCTCGTACCTGCAGAACCACGACAAGCTGAAGGCGAAGGGCGTCGCGGCGATCGCGTGCCTGTCGGTCAACGACGCGTTCGTGATGGGGGCCTGGGCGCGCGACCAACACACCGGCGACAAGGTGCGGATGCTGGGTGACGGCAGCGCCGAATGGACCAAGGCGCTCGGCCTCGAACTCGACCTGACCTCGAAGGGCATGGGCGTGCGCTGCCAGCGCTTCTCGATGCTGGTCGACAACGGCGTCGTCAAGACGCTCAACATCGAGGCGCCGGGCAAGTTCGAGGTCTCCGACGCGGAGACGATGCTGAAGCAACTCTGATCGCCGGCCCCTGTCTGTGGGTCGGGCTTCAGCCCGACAGTCTCGGTGCCGAGGCGATGACCATGCGTCGGCCTGAAGGCCGACCCACAAGCCCACTGCTGTGGGTCGGGCTTCAGCCCGACAGATTGGGCTTCAGCCCGACGGCTTGGGATTCAGCCCGACAGTCTCGGTGCCGAGGCGATGACCATGCGTCGGCCTGAAGGCCGACCCACAAGCCCACTGCTGTGGGTCGGGCTTCAGCCCGACAGATTGGGCTTTAGCCCGACAGGTCGCCTTCGAGTGCGAGGTAGTCGCGATGCGCGAATCCGCGCGCGTTGTCGACGAGCCATACGCCGCTCGGGGTGACCGTGTACCAGCCGACCCGTTCGAGCGCGCGCGCGATCGGCGCCGGCGCATCGGCGCCGACGAACGGGAACTTGCGGGCGTAGAGCGCCTTCACGCGCTCCAGCGACGGCCCGGGCACCGGCGCCACGGTGCCCTCGAGCTGCAGTCCCCGGATGACCTGCCAGTCGCCGACGTCGTCTTGCACCGTGACCGCGACCCGCGGATCGGCCGCGAGACGCATGCTGTGTCGCGTCGTCGCGGCGGAGAGGAAGTGCAGCGCGAAGCCTTCGTTCACGTAGAAGACGGCCGCCGCCCACGGCTCCGACGTCGCCAGCGTCATGACGTGGTGCGCGCCCAGGAATCCGAGCGCGCGCTCCCGCACCGCGCCCCCCGTACTCACGGCCGCGCCGCCCGCTGCGCGGCGTCCTCGAGCGCGGCGATCTCGGTGCGAAGGATCGAGGCGATCTCGCGCTGGCGCGCAGGCGCCATGCGGCCGGCGATCGCGCCGACGCTCACCGCCGCGAACGCGGTGCCGAAGCCGCTGCGGATCGGCAGCGCCACCGAGATCGCGCCCGGCGTGATGTGGATGTCGTTCAGCGCGTAGCCGAGCGCCTTCGCGCGGCGCAGCAGCCGCATGAGCGCCGGGACGTTGAGGCCGTTGTAGGCGGCGAACTGGCGCGCGTTCGCCGCGACGATCTCCTCGATCGCCTCGTCGGGGAGCCCCATCAGCAGCGCGATGCCGCAGGCGCCGGCGCCGAGCGGTCGCCGGGTCCCGACGTCGAGCATCAGCGTCTTGATCGGGAACGAGCCTTCGCGCCGGTCGACGCACACCGAGTCGTAGCCGCTGCGCACGACCAGGAAGACCGTGTCGCCGGTGCGCTCGGCGATGCGCCCGAGCGCGCCCCGGCAGATGTCGACGATGTTGAACTGCGGCGCGACCGCGAAACCGAGTTCGAAGACGAGCGGCCCGAGGAAGTAGCGGTGCGTCGCGGCGTCCTGCATCAGGAAGCCCTCGTCGACGAGGCACTTGAGGATGCGGCGCGCGGTCGAACGCTCCAGCCGCGCGTGCTGCGCGATCTCCGCGAGGCGCACGCCGCCCGAGCTTCGCGCGGCGACGGTGCGCACGAGCTGCGCGGCGCGCTGGATGCTCTGCGTGCCGGGGCGCGCTCCGCGCGGGTCGGCGCCGTTCCGGGAAGTCGCGTTCGCTCGCGTGGCCACGATGTGGAACGTTTTCGCGCGCCGGCCGTGGCGTCGTTCGGCGTCCGGCGCTAGATTCGGGGCCATTGTATTCGCTGATCCGGGATTCCGGGGCGCGGGCGCCACAGCGCCACATTGTGCACCCCCAACCCCGTCCGGGAGACCTCCATGCGCAGGCTCGTGGTCGGCATCACCGGCGCCACCGGCGCCATCTTCGGCATCCGGCTGCTCGAGGCGCTGCGCGAAGCCGAGGTCGAGACCCACCTCGTCCTCAGCAAGTGGGCTCTGCAGACGATCGAGCACGAGACGCCGTGGTCGGCCGCCGAGGTCCGGGCGCTCGCGTCGGTCGTCTACGAGGCGGGGAACATGGGCGCGGCCATCTCGTCGGGCTCGTTCGTGACCGAGGGCATGGTCATCATCCCGTGTTCGATGCGCAGCGCCGCCGCGATCGCGCACGGCACCGGCGACCACCTGATCCACCGCGCGGCGGACGTCGTCCTGAAGGAACGGCGCCGCCTCGTGCTGGTGGCCCGCGAGATGCCGCTGTCCGACGTCCACCTCGAGAACCTGCTGAAGCTCTCCCGCATGGGCGTGACGATCATGCCGCCGATGCCGGCGTTCTACAACCATCCGCAGACCGTCGACGACATCGTGGAGCACGTCGTCGCGAGGGTCCTCGATCAATTCGCGCTGCCGGCGAGCTTCGCGAAGCGCTGGACCGGGGAGATGCGCGCGAAGGTCGCGCGCCTCGGTCCGAAGTGAAGGCGCCGGCACCGCGCGCAAGACCGGAACATTCCACACGAGCGAACGAAAGGACGTGGCGATGAACGACGTGGCCAAGCACAAGCCCTCGAACGCGACCAAGGACGTGACGAGCCTGCGGTCGACCGTCGAGTGGCTCCGCGCCGAGGGACTGCTGGTCGAGACCGACAAGCCCGTGAGCGGCGACCTGGAGCTGACCGGCCTGCAGAAGCACTTCGACGGCAGCTGCCCG
>DAOMBL010000369.1:0-4047 GCA_035427325.1 Casimicrobiaceae bacterium | reverse complement strand
GCGGGGGGTGCCGAAATCGAAGGCGAGCGCGGTGCGGGCGGCGAGCGAGGCGGCGCCCGAGGCGGGCCTACGCATGCCCGGCGCCGTCGGAGAGGCGCGAGAAGTCGATGCCGAGCTTCGACATGGCGGCAGGCAGCCGGCGATCGGCCGGCACGCCGAACAGGACGTCCGCGTCGGCGTCGACCGTGAGCCAGGCGTTCTGGGCGAGTTCCTGCTCGAGCTGCCCTGCCGACCAGCCGGCGTAGCCGAGCGAGACGAGCACGTCGCGCGGGCCCTCGCCGCGGGCGAGCGCCTCGAGAATGTCCTTCGAGGTCGTGAGGCCCAGGTCGTCGGACACGGCGAGCGTCGACTGCCAGTTGCCGAGCGGTCGGTGCAGGACGAAGCCGCGGTCGATCTGCACCGGGCCGCCGTAGAGGACCGGCGAGCGCGACAGCGGCGTGTCCGGCAGCTCGACCTCGATCTGCTCGAACAGCGACGAGAGCGTCATCTCGATCGGACGGTTCACCACGATGCCGAGCGCGCCGTCCTCGTTGTGCTCGCAGACGAACGTCAGCGTATGGGCGAAATGCGGGTCGACCATGGCGGGCATGGCGATCAGGAAATGGTGGGTCAGGTTCATCGTGTGCGCACCCACGGTGAGGCATTGTAATCGCCCGCCCCCCATCCGGACAATGCGACGTTCGGCCGAGCCGGCGGTCCGGCGTCGGGACGCCGTCCTTCCGGCCGCGGCCCCGGGATGCCGCGCCGGATCGAGACGGTAAGATGCCCGATCATGCGCGCACGCTCGCCGGGCATTGCAGTCCTCGCGTCATGGCTCGCGATGCTGCCGGCGACAGCATCCGCGGAGGAACTCGTCCAGCTCGATCCGTTCGCCCAGGCGACGAAGGGCCACCCGAACTGTCCCGCGCCCTCGCCTCCGCTGATGACCCGCGAACAGGTCGAGCGTTCCGCGCACGCGCGCGCCGAGCGCGGAACGCGCTGCGCGATGGAAGGCACCTGCGAGCCGGGCGGCGCTTACCGCCGCGATCCGGAGATCAATGAGTCGGTGCGGGCGGCCATCGCGTTGGAGGCTCGCTTCCGGGATACGTCGACCTGGCTCACGACCTCGCGCGGATGGGTGACGCTGCAGGGCTGCGTCCGGGATGCCGCGCAACGCCTGGAACTCGAGGAGTTCGTGCGGAACCTGCCGCGCGTCGTGCGCGTGTTCAACGAGACGCGCAGCGTTCCTGTCCGGGTGCCGCGGCCGAGGCGGCCGGTGCCGTGAGCGCCGGGCTCGCGCCAGAGCGAGCGCCTGTCGAACTTCGTTGCCCGAGTCGACGCGAGGCCGAAAGGATTCGGCAGGGAGGCGCCGGAGCCTGTGGGAGGACTCGTGGGTCGGCTTTCAGGCCGACGGCTTGGGCTTCACGCTCCGACAGGGTGCCGCATCGTGCCCGTGGGTCGGTCTCGAGCCCGACGCCTTGCCTTCAGCCCGACACAGCATCTTCTCCGCCGCGCGTCCTCGTCGCTTCGGAGCACGTCGCGTTGGCACCCCAGGGCGTGTGAATCAGCCTCCGCGACGCGCTGCGAGATTCGCCTGCAGCAGCTTGCGGAGGTCGAGTTTCGGCGGCGAAGCGGATGCCGGCGCCGTCTTGCAGAAGCTCCCCGCCTGCAGCGCCTCCAGCGTCTGGTCGATGCGCGCGACGGTGAGCGGATCGGGTCGTCCCACCGCGCGGTTGACGGCGCGCACGAGCGTGCCCGGGAGGTCGCTGAGCGCCGCGACCACGGCCGGCACCACTTCGGCCACGGCCATCATGCCGCCGTCCTCGTGCTCGAGGATGTGGCAGTGATAGACGAACTTGCCGACGATGTCCGGGTTGCGAAAGTCGATCAGGATCTTCACCTGTCCCGGAGGCGCATTCGCGCTCGCCTGGAAGTCGACATTGACGCTGTCCTGGTGTCCGACGAACGGCTGCGCGACGCCGTTGCGCTCGGTGACCTGGAAGTCGGTCTGGTGGATGTGGAACACGTGAAGTTCCGCCGTCGCATTCAGCACCGTCCACTCCTCGACCGTGCCCGCGGCGATCGTCGAGTCGACCCGATTGGCGTCGAACTGTTTCGGACCGTCGCCGGAATCGATGTAGAACGTGTTGCCGTCGGACGATTCGTCGAAGGTGATCGTGCGCTTCTTCGCGACCGGCAGCGCGCGGAGATCGGTGACCGCGGGGAAGCCCGTCGGCAGCGGAATGCGGGTGTCCGCGAAACCCTGCGAGACGAGCGTGGCGAGCTTGGCGTCCGGATAGCTGTCGCCCGCCGGTCCGGTATTGAACGCGTGCGCGCGCAACGCGTACCTGCCCGCCTCGCCCCCCTGGATCAGCACCTCGGAACGCGCGCCCGGCGGCAGGAGCAGCTCGTCCGTCGGCATGAGCTGGGTGTGGCGGTTGCCGTCGCGCGCAACCTCGTAGAACAGGTGGCCGTCGAGCGTGATTCGGTAGTACTGGTCCGATCCGATGTTCGCGAAGCGCAGGAACTGCGTCTCGTTCGGACGGATCAGCATCGTCGGGTTGACCTGGCCGTTCACGAGACGCGTCGACGGCGCGGAGGGATCGATGTTCTCGGGGATCGTCCCCTGCGCCGTGATCTGGATGTCCTTGAGGAGCAGGATGCGCTCCTTGATGCCCGCGAGCTGCGGGAACGGATCGAGCACGCCATCGATCACGATGCCGCCCGACAGCCCGCCCATCACCTGCCGCTGAGCGAGTTCGTGGCGATGCGAGTGGTACCAGTAGAGTCCGCTGTTGTGCGTGGCCGGAAGCGCGACCTTGTACTGCAGCTTCTGGCCCGGCTCGACGAGCACGAAGATGTTGTCGGAAACCGTCGCGTCGGAATTGACCCGCGGCGACACGTTCAAGCCGTGGTAGTGGACGTTCGAGGACTCGTCCGCCTGGTTGTCGAGTTCGAGGAAAAGCGTGTCCCCCGGTGAGAGCTTCAGCACCGGCGGCGTGTAGCTGCCGTTCCAGAGGTTCGACGTCACGGTTCGCCCGTCGATCGAAGTCGTCCCCCGGGCCAGCGTGAGCCTGGTATGAAGCTCGCCGTTGGACGAAGCGATGACCGTCGGATTCTGGACCGTCTCGACGGCAGCCGAGCCGTTGTCGCCACGGCAGCCAGCGAGAACGATGGCGGCGGCGACGCCCGCCATGGCGTATGAGCGTGTCATGCTCTTCCCCTTTCCCGGTCCTGGAGCCGGGCAATGTCCGTCGCAACGCGCACCGGCGAGAGCGGCAGCGCGAACACCGCATACAGGCGAGCGTCGAGACCGAGCAGCGCGACGCTCGCGGTGTGATCGAAACGGTAGGGGACGCCGGCCACGGGTTCGTAGCGCACCTTGAACTGGCCCGCGAAGGCCCGCAACGCGCCCGCCTCGCCGCCCACACCGGTGAATTCCCGATCGAAACGCGCCACGTACGCCGCGATCCGCTCCGGCGTATCGTGCGCCGGATCGACCGTCACGAACACCCCGGCGACGTCCCGCTTCGGTCGCGCGGCACGAAGTTCGCGCCGTACCTGGGCCATCTGCGCGAGCGTGGTCGGGCAGACGTCGGGACAATGCGTGTAGCCGAACAACAGCATCGACCAGCGTCCCTCGAGCGAGGCCCTGGTGAACGCTGCCCCGTGCTGGTCGACGAGCCGGAACTCGGCGAGCGTGAGGGGATGCGGGAGTTCGAACGCGGCGACCGGGACCTGAGCGCCAGCTTCGCGCGCGGGCCCATGGGCGAACGCGCGTGCGGCGGTCATGCATGCGAGCGCGCCGCCCATGAAACGGCGGCGGGCCGGCGATGGCGCGGGCAGGCGTGACGAAGCATCCGCCATGACGCGCGAACGATATCACTCGCGCGCTGGGAGCGCGATACCTGCCCGGGGGGCTCCCGGAGGCCCGCCGTGCCCGCAGTCGATGTGTAGCGGCGCGGGGGCGCCGTTGCCCTGGAGTCCGAACCGCGCAGGGCCCGTGGGTCGGCCTTCAGGCCGACGCACTTCATCGCATTGCCACCGACCCCGTCGGGCTGTAGCCCG
>DAOMBL010000368.1:0-4063 GCA_035427325.1 Casimicrobiaceae bacterium | reverse complement strand
AACACGAGCCCGAGGATCACGAGCAGGATGAGCGTGCCGCCGCCGAGCTTCATGCCGCCGCCGAGCGGCATCCGGCCGCCGCCGCCGGACACGCCGCCGCGGTCCTCGACGTTGTCACTACGACGCATGTCGCCCCAGCGCATGGTGTGCTCCCCGATGGTTGCGAGCGCCCGCCCGTGCACGGCGCGCGCCTGACGTTGTCCCGGACCGACAGGATACGCCATCCGGCAACGAGCCTCGCTGCGCATGCGCCGCGCGACCGCCACGTCGGATCGCGCCCGCCGGCGGCCGTGGGTCAGGACGACGGTTCGACGACGATCTTGCCGCGCCCGTGACCCGCGTCGAGTTCGCGATGCGCGTCGGCGACCTGGACGAGGCCGATCGTGGCCCGAACATGCGGCACGAGCGCTCGCTCGACCGCGAGGCCCGCGAGCCGCCGCCAGGCACCGGACCCACCCCTGATCGCGAGCGCGACGACGCGCTGCCGGCCGGTGATCCGCGCGGCGACGGAGCTGCCGATCGTTTGCGCGACCGCGCCCGCGTCGCCGCAGGTGTTGAGGTAGACGCCCTCGGGTGCGAGATGCCGGCGCATCGCGCCAAAGCTCGAGCGTCCCGCCACGTCGAACACCACGTCGAAGGTCGCCGCGTCGCGGGTCGCATCGTCCCGCGCGTAGTCGATCACGGCGTCCGCGCCGAGAGACGCGACGAACGCGACGTTGTCCGCACCGCAGGTTGCGGTCACGTGGGCACCGACGTGCTTCGCGTACTGGACGGCGAAGTGGCCGACGCCGCCCGCCGCGCCGATCACGAGCACGCGCATGCCGGGCGCGAGCGTGGCGTGGTCGGCGAGCGCCTGGACCGCCGTGCCGGCGGCGATCGGCAGCGCGGCGGCGACAGCGTCCGTCAGCGCATCGGGGACGGGCGCGAGCCGTTCGCTCCGGACGAACAGGTATTCGGCGCAGGACCCCGCGCGCCGGAACGGCGACAGCGATCCGAACACGCGCATGCCGGGAAACACGCCCGGCGTATTGCCGCCGGTGGCGACGACGTCGCCGGCGAAATCGACGCCGGTGCCGCGTGGCGGTCGGTCCACCGTGGGGAGGAGCCGCAGGTGGCCCGCGCGAAGCTTCGCGTCGAGAGGATTGAGGCTCGCGGCGCGCACCCGGACCTTGACCTCGCCGGCACGAGGCACGGGGTCGTCGGCGTCGACCGTTTCGAGAACGTCGGGCGGGCCGTAGCGGCGATAGACGACGGCGCGCATGCGAGCAGGATAAGCCTTATCGCGTCGATGCGGCCGGAGTCCGGGGCCGGACGCGCGGGCGCGGTGCGCGCGCGGGTTCGCCCTGCCGCCACGGCGCGTCGGCGAACTTCTCGATCAGGAAGTCGATCATCGCGCCGACCTTGGGCGGGCGCTGGCGTGCGTAGGGATAGAGAGCGTGGACCGGAACCGGTTCGGCGACGTGGCGGTCGGCGAACAGCGGGACCAGCCGGCCCTCGCGCAACGACGGACCGACGATGACGTCGGGGAGCCGCACGAGACCGAGCCCGAGCAGCGCGAGTTCGAGCAGCGTTTCGGCATTGTTCGCGGTGACGCGCGCCCGCCCACGAACGTCGATCTCGGTGCGCCTGCCGTCGATCGAGAACGGCCAGCGCGCGAGTTCCGGCACGTCGGCGAGCGTCAGGCACTCGTGCTCGTCGAGGCGTGCGGGATCGGACGGCAGGCCGGCGCGCGCGATGTACGCGGGCGACGCGCAGATGACGCGCTCGACGTCGCAGACCCTGCGGGCGATCAGGGCGGCGTCCGCCACGGGTCCGAGCCGGATCGCGAGGTCGGCGCCGGCCTCCGCGGGGTCCTGGGCGCGCTCGCCCATCACGAGGTGGAGTTCGATCTCGGGATAGCGCGCGAGGAATTCGGGCAACGACGGCACGAGCGCATAGGTGCCGAACGACAGCCCGACGACGAGCCGAAGGCGTCCCGCGGGGCGGCCGCCATGGTGCATGGCCTCGTTGTCCGCTTCGCGGACGGCCTCCACGATGCGGCGGGCGCGTTCCAGGTAGGCCTCTCCCTCGGCCGTGGGCCGGAGCCGCCGCGTCGTGCGATGCAGGAGCTTGACGCCCAGGCGGTGTTCGAGCTTCGCGATGACTTTCGACAGTGCGGAAGGGGAGAGGCCCAGTTCCCGCGCGGCGGGTGCGAAGCCGCCCCGGTCGACCGCGCGCAGCAACGCGTCCATCGCAAACACGGTATCCATGCAGGAAGTGTTATTCGATCCAAAATGGAATGAATAAGTTTCCAGTTGATGGGATTGTTTGTCAATGGATCAGCAATCATCATGTGGAGTGCCGGGTCGACCTGACCCGGACCACGACCGCCCCCCAAGGGCGAACCGGACCCAGGAGGTCCAGCACCATGACCAGTCTCGATCGACGCCTCGCAGAACTCCCCACCCACCAGCGTGTGCTGGCGGAAGCCCAGATGGCCCGGGCCGAAGCCATCGCCGACGGTGTCGCCTCCCTCGTCGCGTGGCTGCGCAGGCTCGCGGCACCGATCGGCGGCCGCCTGGGAGCGCGCGCGCGCACGATCACCGAGAACCGCACCCGGCGCTGGCCGCACGACGCGCCACGGGACAAGACCGGCGAGTTCCCGTCGATCGGGCTCCAGCACTGACCTCGGCGATCGCGTCGCCGGGCTCCGGGACGCGCCCCGGCCCGGGCGACGCCGCGGACCGCATGGCCGCGACCGTGCGGCCGCCCGCGCCGGCCGCTACCGGATGGCGCGGTAGAGGAACGGAAGGCTCGCGTCCATCCGGTAGTCGATCGACGAGTGGGTGTCGTCGAACTCCTCGTAGACGTGGCGGATGCCGTGGCGCGCGAGCGCGAGCGAGAGCATCCGTGCGCCGTAGTGCAGGTGGTACTGGTCGCGCCAGCCGCAGTCGACCCAGATCGCCTTCAACGATCGCAGCGCCCGGACGTGGCGCGCGACCATGTCCACCGGATCGTTCGCCTTCCAGCGGCGCCAGCGTGCCGCAATGAGTTCTCCGGTCTCGAGGTTGACAGGCAGGCGGAACCCCAGCCTGTCGCGCGGCACCGGGTCGTAGGTCGCCGCCATCGCGAGCATCATCAGCGCATGCACCTCGCCGTCGGTGAGCTTGTCCTTCGCCCAGATCGCCTCGAGGAAGCGGCGAATGCGCCCGTCGTCGCGGCCGTCGGCCACCTGCGAAGCCCGCGCGGGCCTCGCCCGCCCGGCCCGCCGTTTCGGTACCCGGTACCGGTCGAGTTCGTTGAGCGTGCGCGGCAGGTCGGTGTAGTAGCAGAACTCGAACATCGCGTCGCCCGAGTGGTCGGCGACGGCGGCCCAGGTCTCGGGGTGGCGCATGCCGTGGACGATCGCGCCGTAGCCGCCGGACGACTTGCCGAAGCAGCCGCGATGCTCGCGCGAGGCGAGCGTGCGGAACTCGCGGTCGACGAAGGGGACGAGTTCGCGCGTCAGGTAGTCGGCGTAGCGACCGACGGCCGGCGAGTTCACGTACTGGTTGCCACCGAGGCTCGTGAAGCAGTCGGGGAACACCACGATCGCCGGCCCCATCCTGCGGTCGCGAACGAGGCGCGCGAGACGCTCGGGGACGTTCTCGTCGAACGGCCGCCAGTTGACGTGCGACAGTCCCGAGCCGGTGAAGCCCACGAGGTCGAACAGCACCGGGTAGCGGCGACCGCGGCCTCGCGTGGCGCCCTCGTCGTAGCCCGGCGGGAGCCACACCGGGAGACGTCGCAGGTGCGGATCGCCGAGCGGGTTGTCGGCGAGCACGCGCGAGCGGTGTTCGACGACGACGAGCCGGCCGGCGGGCGCGGCGTGTGACTTGCGGGCCATGGGGTTCCTTCGTGGCGCGGCGGACGCCGCGGGCCCGCGGATTGTGACGACCTGCGCCCGCGCGTGCAATCCGGGCCGCCGCGCGCCCTCGCCGCGGCTCGTCCGGAACGCCGCGGCGCCGCCTCAGGCGGCGATCGCCTCGGCGGGAGCGCTCTGCGGCGCGACCTCGAGGGCGAGCGCCGCGGCATGGACGCTGGC
>DAOMBL010000367.1:0-4070 GCA_035427325.1 Casimicrobiaceae bacterium | reverse complement strand
GGGACATCGCGGCGGCGCGGCGCTCGACGTGTGCGGGCACGGGCCGCTGCCCGCGGGCTCGCCGCTCGCCGGCGCACCGCGGCTCCTCCTGACGCCGCACATCGCCGGGCTCACGCTGGAGTCGAACATGCGCGTCTCGACGATGATCGCCGACCGGGTTCTCGCCTTCCTCGCGAGGAGCTGACCGTGCCGACCTTCACGCCGGCCGAACTGGAGGCCCTCGCGACGCGCGCGCTGGAACGGGCCGGCGCGAGCGCTGCGATGGCGGCGGCGACCGCCCGCGCGCTCGTCGACGCCGACACGCAGGGACTCGCGTCGCACGGAGTCTCGCGGGTCGCGCAATACGCGGCGCACCTTCGCAACGGCCGCGCGGACGGCGCGGCCGTGCCGCGCATCGCGCGCGAGCGCGGAGGGGCGTTCCTCGTCGACGCCGGCTGCGGCCTCGCGTTTCCCGCGTGCGCCTTCGCAGTCGGGGAAGCCATCGCGCGCGCACGGACGCACGGCGTCGCATTCGCCGCCGTGACCAACAGCCATCACTTCGGCGTCGCGGCGTACCACCTGATGCCGGTGGCCGCCGCGCACATGGTGGGGCTCGCATTCTCGAACTCGCCGTCGGCGATGCCGGCTGCGGGGGGGCGGCACCCGATCTTCGGAACGAACCCGATCGCGGCGGTGTTTCCGCGCGGTGCTTCGCCGCCGCTGGTGATCGACCTGTCGCTGTCGGAGGTCGCGCGCGGCAAGCTCATGGTCGCTGCCCGCGACGGCAAGCCGATTCCCGAGGGCTGGGCGCTCGATCGCGAGGGCCGCCCGACGACCGACCCGAAGGCCGGCCTCGAAGGCTCGATGCTGCCGATGGGCGGCGCGAAAGGCGCCATGCTCGCGCTCGTCGTCGAACTCCTCGTCACCGCGCTGACCGGCGCCGCGATCGGCTTCGAAGCGAGTTCGTTCTTCGTGGACGAGGGCAACCGGCCGCGGCTCGGACAGGCGTTTGTCGTCGTCGATCCGGGCGCACTGGCCGGAAGCGAGACCTACGCCGCGCGGGTCGAGGTGCTGGTGGCCGAGATGCTGCGCGATCCGGGCGTGCGCCTGCCCGGTGCCAGGAGGACCGCACTCGCCGAGCGCGCCGTTCGCGAAGGCATCGAGATTCCGCAGGCGCTCGCCGACCTGCTGCGGGGCTGAACGCCCGCCCCGGCCGCTCGCCGCGCGCCGGCGCCACGGTGGTAGAGTGACGTTCGAGCGGGCCCGCGCCGGGAGCGCAGAGAGGCCCTGACGAGGGAACGATGTCGTTCGAGTGGCCTTCGGTCCTCTGGCTGCTCCTGGCGGTGCCGGGCCTCATCGCCGCGTACCTGTGGCTCGGGCGCAGGCGCAAGAGGATATCGCTGCGTTACGCGAGCCTCGCGGTCGTGCGCGAGGCCGCCGGGCGCGCGCCCGGGTGGAAGCGCCACGTTCCGCCATCCCTGCTGCTCCTCGCCATCGTTGCCCTGATCGTCGCGGCGGCCCGTCCGGGTGCGCGGATCACCCTGCCTTCGGATCACCGGACGATCGTGCTCGCGATCGACGTGTCGCTGTCGATGCGCGCGAACGACATCGAGCCGTCGCGCATCGAGGCGGCGCAGGCGGCCGCCAAGGCCTTCGTCAGGGCGCAGCCGGGCGACGTGCGACTCGCGCTGGTCTCGTTCGCGGGCTCCGCGGCGATCCTGCAGCCGCCGACGCGCAACCGCGACGACCTGGTGACCGCGATCGACCGCCTCGAACTCCAGCGCCACACCGCGATCGGGACCGGCATCCTGACCTCGCTCGCGGCGCTGTTCCCCGACCAGGCCGACGCATTGACCGCGGCGAACGTTCCGAGCGCCGCGGCCCGGGCCTTCAACGAATCCGCGGGCCGGTCGCTCGACGCCAGGCCGGAGGCACCGAAGGCGGCGTTCACGCCGGTGCCCCCGGGTTCGAACAAGTCGGCTGCGATCATCCTGCTCACCGACGGGCGACGCACGACCGGTCCGGATCCGCTCGACGCGGCCCGGATGGCGGCGGACCGCGGCGTGCGCGTCTACACGGTCGGGTTCGGCACCGCGGAAGGGGCGTCGGTCAGCTTCGACGGCTGGTCGATCTACATGCGCTTCGACGAGGAGGCGCTGAGGGGCATCGCGGACGTCACCAAGGCGACCTATTTCCACGCGAAGTCGGCGTCCGACCTGGGCCAGGTCTACGAGAGCCTCAACGCCCAGTACGTGTTCGAGCGCGCGCACACCGAGGTCTCGGCGCTCTTCACGGCCGTCGCCGTGCTGTTGACGATCGCCGCAGCGACGCTCTCGGTGCTGTGGTTCCAGCGGGTCGCGTGAGGGACGACGCGGGCCGGGAACCGCGCCCGTTCGAAGCGCCCGGGAGCGCCCGTGGCCGGAAGCGTCAGGCGCGTGCGGCGGCGATGGCTTCGCGCAAGGGGGTGAACAACCCCGGCGCGGCGGCGATCACCTCGGTCCGGCGCAGGAAGTCGGTTCCTCCGGCGAAGTCGCCGACGCGGCCGCCGGCTTCCCGGACGATGAGCGCGCCGGCGGCGATGTCGCCCGGCTTGAGGTGGGTGACGAAGTATCCGTCGAGCCTGCCTGCGGCCAGGTAGGCGAGGTCGAGCGCGCCGGCGCCGGCGCGTCGCAGTCCCCCGCAGCGGGACACCACCGCGGCCATGGTCGCGAGGTAGGGGGCGATTTTCGAGCTTCGGCGCCCCGGGAAGTCGGTCGCGACCAGCGCGTCCTCGAGTCGCGTGCAGGCCGAGACACGGATCGGCGCTCCGTTCAGCTGCGCCCCCTTGCCGCGCGAGGCGGAGAAGAGTTCGTCGTGCACCGGGTCGAGCACGACCGCGTGGGTGATGTCCGTCCCGTGCACGAGCGCGATCGACACCGCGTAGTGCGGATAGCCGTGCGCGAAGTTCCGCCGGCCGTCGATCGGCTGGACGACCCACTGGAAGGGCGAGGCTCCCGGCTCCGCAGGCACCGCCCCGTCGCCCAGGACACGATGCTCGGGAAACGCGGCGACGAGCGTCGCGAGGATGGCTGCGCGCGTCTCCTCGCCCGCGGCCGCCGCGATCTCGTCGTGCTCCTTGGAGAACGTCGGGAGGCGCTTCAGGTCGCGCGCGGCGTCGACGAGGACCGACGAAGCGCGCCGCGCCGCGCGGACCGCGACCGCGAGCACCGGATCGCCGATCATCGGGAGATCCGCCATCAGCGTTTCCCGGCCTCGAGCGCCTCCTGCTCCATGCGCAGGTACGTGCCCCAGGCGTTGCTCCGGTTGGCGCTCTCGAAGGCCGGCAGCGAACGAAACCGCGACCAGTCGGTCCTCGCGTACGCCTCGTCGAAGGGCTCGAGTTCGGCGACCGCACGGCCCATCGACTCTCGGAGAAGGACCAGGTAGTCGCGCGTGAGCGCGAGGTCGCGCGCGACGTCCCGCGACGCCGCGCCGTGCCCCGGCACGACGGCCCGGGGCTCCATCGGAATCAGGCGTTCGATCGCGGCGAGCCAGCGCTTCGAGTCGGCGTCCCCGACGAAGGGGAGGCGCCCGGCGAACAGGATGTCGCCGGCGTAGAGCACGCGGTCCTGCTCGACGAACAGCATGAGGTCGTCGGGCGAGTGCGCGCCGCTAATGTCGACGATGCGGAAGTCGAGCTTCCCCATGCGGAACGCGGTGTCGCCGTCGACGAGGACGTCCGGCCGGACGAGCTGCGTGTTCTCGTCGACCCAGGGAAAGAGGTCGGTGCGCCGCCGGGCCAGGCGCTCCGCGGCCACGTCGGACGAGAGGTAGTCGAGCGAGCGGCGGTGCGCCCAGATCTCCGCGCCGGCGTCCTTGAACGGCTTCAGGCCGTAGAAGTGGTCGGCGTGGTAGTGCGTGACGATCACGCGGCGGATCGGCTCCCGCGTGGATCGGCGGATCGCGTCGATCATCGCGCGACCCAGGGCGGGCGTGCCGAGCGCGTCGACGACCACCACCCCGTCGCCGGTGACGACGAACCCCGCGTTCGACATGAAGCCGCGGTTGGCCGCGCTCGCCACGCCCGCTTCGCCCTGGAAATACCACTCGTT
>DAOMBL010000366.1:0-4076 GCA_035427325.1 Casimicrobiaceae bacterium | reverse complement strand
AGTCAGAGGACAGAGGCGCCGGCGATTCCGGTGGCGGCGCATCGAGCGCCGGGAAACGCTTCCTGTGGGTCGGCCTTCAGGCCGACGGGGTTGGACACATCGGAGCGAAACGCGTCGGGCTGAAGCCCAAGCCGTCGGGCTGAAGCCCGACCCACAGGGAGTGAAGTCCGACCCACCCGCGCAAGCTGTTGATGCGAAAGGGCTTGGCGGGGAGGGTCCGGTCGGCGCTACGGCGGGCGGGACCGGGCGGGAGTCGTCCAAAGGCTTGATCTGGCGGCGAAAACGCGCCATAATTTACGACTTTGCTGACCGAACGAACACGAAGGAGCGAGCCATGGCTCGAGTCTGCCAGGTGACCGGGAAAGCCCCGATGACGGGCCACCACGTGTCCCACGCCAACAACAAGACGCCGCGGCGCTTCCTGCCCAACCTGCAGCGCCGCCGGTTCTGGGTCGAGAGCGAGAACCGCTGGGTGAGCCTGCGCCTGACCAACCACGCGCTGCGCACCATCGACAAGAACGGCATCGACGCGGTGCTCGCGGACCTCCGCGCCCGCGGCGAGCGCATCTGACGCGGGGAGCACGAACATGCGCGAGAAGATCAAGCTCGAGTCGTCGGCCGGCACCGGCCACTTCTACACGACGACCAAGAACAAGAAGACGATGCCCGAGAAGATGGTGATCAAGAAGTTCGATCCCGTCGCGCGCAAGCACGTCGACTACAAGGAAACGAAGATCAAGTAGTCGGGCGGGCCGCCGGTCTGTGCACGACGACGAAGGGCCGCGCGAGCGGCCCTTCGCGCTTGTGGAGGCCCGGACGGTGGGCCCCGCGGGGCGCGCCATCCGGGGGTCACGCGAACGTCGCGTTCGCGACGCAAGCCGGCGCGCGGCGAACGGGATTCCGCCCCCTGTGCGGCGGCCGGCCCGCCGGGCGAAGGCGCCGCCCGCGATCAGGCGTAGCGCTTGAGCTGCAGCGAGAACTGGGCGAGCGGCGCGATTCCCGACGACTCCGCGCGCCGGCACCAGTCCTGCAACCGGGCGAGCAGCTGCTCGGAGGATTCGGTCGAGCGCGCCCACAGCGACGAGAGTTCGGCGCGCATCGCGACCATCTTCTCGATCACGCGGCTGTGCTTCGCGAGGTCCGCGAGCCGGGCGCGTTCGCCCTCGGGCAGCGCGTCGGGATCGATCAGCCACCGCTTGAGCCGCGACGCGCTCGGCAGCTCGACGTGGCGGGCGCGCTCGCGCAGCATCTCGAGTTCGGTGCGGCACGCTTCCTTGAGCGAGCGGGCGTAGCTCGTCGCCACGTGGTAGCGGTGGGTGATGACCGCCTGCAGCGTCGCGTGGTCGGCGTGCGGCTTGCCGGATTCGAACCGCAGCTTCGGCGCGAGGCGCCGGACCTTCGCGAGGCCGAGCGCCGACAGCGTGCGGATGTAGAGCCAGCCCAGGTCGAACTCGTACCACTGCGCCGAGAACTTGGCCGACGGGCCGTAGGCGTGGTGGTTGGTGTGCAACTCCTCGCCGCCGATCAGCACGCCGATCGGGCCGAGGTTGGTCGACGTGTCGGCGGTGGCGTAGTTGCGGTAGCCCCAGTAGTGCCCGACGCCGTTGACGATGCCGGCGGCGAAGAACGGGATCCACGCCATCTGCACCGCCCAGATCGTCGCGCCGACCGCGCCGAAGAGCACGAGGTCGACGGCGAGCATCAGGCCGACGCCCTGCCACGAGTACCGCGCGTAGACATGGCGCTCCAGCCAGTCGTCCGGCGTGCCGTGCCCGTACTGCGCCATCGTGGCGGCGTTCTTCGCCTCCTCGCGGTAGAGTTCGGCGCCGCGCCACAGCACGGTCGAGAGCCCGCGGGTCATCGGGCTGTGCGGATCGTCGGCGGTCTCGACCTTCGCGTGGTGCTTGCGGTGGATCGCGGCCCACTCCTTCGTGACCATCCCGGTGGTGAGCCACAGCCAGAAGCGGAAGAAGTGCGACACCGCCGGATGGAGGTCGAGCGCGCGGTGCGCCTGGCAGCGGTGCAGGAAGAGCGTCACCGAGGCGATGGTGATGTGCGTCAGGACCAGCGTGACGACGACGTACCCCCACCAGGGCAGGTCGATGAGGCCGCGGGCGAGGAACGTCAGGACGGCGTCGAAGTCGGGCATGTCGTGGGTTCGGAGCCCGGTTCGGGCCGCGAATCATGGAAAGTCCCGCATTGTACCCGCCCGGGAACCGCGCCCGGGAAGCGTCCGGGAAGCGTCCGGGAAGCGTCCGGGAAGCGTCCGGGTGCGCGCCCACCCCGGCGGCCGGATGATTGCAACCGATTGATTCTAATGGGCAGGCGGGCTGACCGCCGGCCCGTCCCCGGCAGCGACGACACGAAGCTCCCGGAACGTGGTCGGAATGGCGATCCCCGCATCCCGGAAGGCCGCCAGCGCACGCACGAGGATCGCGCTGCGCAGGTTGCCCTGGCCCTTGTCCGGGTCGGAGATCCAGACGCCGAGTTCCAGCGTCACGCCCGCCTCCGTGACGCCGGTCACGAGCGCGTCCGGCGCGCGGCCCGCCTCGCGCAGTACGCGCGGTTCGGCGCGCGCAGCATCGACCAGGAGCCCGATGGCGCGCTCGACGTCCGCACCGTGTGCGACGGCGACCGGAATGACGATCCGGACGCGCTGGCCGTGCTGCGAATGGTTGAGGACCGTCGTCGTGACCAGGGTCTCGTTGGGCACGATCGCGTCGATGCCGTCGAGAGCGCGCACGACCACGTAGCGCGAGGTGACCTTGACCACGCGGCCGAAACGCCCGTCGACGGTGACCAGGTCGCCCACCGTGATCGACTTGTCGAGCAGGATCGTGAAGCCGGCGATGTAGTTCGCCGCGAGCTTCTGCAGGCCGAGGCCGATGCCGACGCCGAGCGCGCCGCCGAACACCGACAGCAGCGTCAGGTCGACGCCGATCGCCGGCAGCGAGATCAGCACGCCCACGATCACGAAGAAGGCGCGCAGGAACTTCGACAGCACGACGCGCGCGTTGATGTCGAACTCCATCGACATCAGCCACTTCTCGACGAAGCCGGAGAGCCACAGCGTCGCCGCGACGATGACGAGCACGACGAGGAAGCCCTGGCCGATCGCGAACACCGAGATGTTCTGCTTGCCGAGCGGCACGACGATGCGCTCGAGCATCTCGTTCACCTCGGCGGTGACGCCGAGGAAGTGCAGCGCGACGATCGCCCAGATGGCGAACGCGATCGCGCGCTCCGACGACTTGACCCAGGACGCGTTGGCGAACAGCCGACGGATCACGTAGACGAGCATCCGGATCACCGCGAGCGCGACGACCAGCGGGATCGCGAGGTCGAGCACCAGCGTGGGGCCGGAGGGCTTGAAGCCGGCCCGCGCGACCAGCACGAGCAGGAGCAGCGCGATCGGGAAGGCGCCGAGCGCGATGCGCCCGCCGTGCCGGTCGGTGTCGCGCCCGAAGCGCGTCGACACCGTGTGGTCGGCGAGCCAGGCGAGCGCGACGCAGGCGGCGAGCGCGCCCAGTTCGATCATGCCCCGAGGCGACTCGACGGCGGCGACCAGCCGGTCGAAGGCGATGGACGTCATCGCGCCATTATCGCCCGCGCTCGACGATCGCGGCGTAGAACGCGTCGCAGCCGTGCTTCGCGGTCGACAGCACCAGCGCTTCGCCGGTGTCGAGACCGACGCCCGCGCGCGCGAGTTCGGCGCGGGCGTCGCCGCGTCGGAAGTCCGGATGGCCCGCGAGGAACGCGTCGACGATGCGTTCGTTCTCCTCGGGCAGCACGCTGCAGGTCGCGTAGACGACGCGACCGCCCGGCTTCACGAGCGTCGCGGCCGAGGCGAGGATCGCGGACTGCTTCGCGGTCAGTTCCGCGACGTCGACCGGGCGGTGCCGCCACTTGAGGTCCGGATTGCGCCGGAGCGTCCCGGTCCCGGTGCACGGGGCGTCGACCAGCACGCGGTCGACCTTGCCCGCGAGGCGCTTCACGCGCGGGTCGCGCTCGTGCTCGATCAACTGCGGATGCACGTTCGACAGTCCCGAGCGCGCGAGCCGGGGCTTGAAGTTGGC
>DAOMBL010000365.1:0-4077 GCA_035427325.1 Casimicrobiaceae bacterium | reverse complement strand
GGGTTGTGGGTCGGCCTTCAGGCCGACGGCAGGAGACAGGAGTCAGAGGACAGAGAACAGCCGCGGCAGCGATTCCCCGGGCGGCGCATCGAGCGCCGGGGAGCGTCTTTCGTGGGTCGGCCTTCAGGCCGACGCATTTCGATCGCACCGGCACAGACCCCGTCGGGCTGAAGCCCGACCCACCGCAATCACCGCATCCCGTCGGGCCGAAGCCCGACCCACGGGGGACGAAGCCCGGCGCGCGCAAGGCGCGCGCACGCAACCGTCATCTGTGTTCAGACTTCCGGTCACACCATGTACTGCCCGCCGTTCACCTCGATGATCTGCCCGGTCACGTAGCTCGAGAGCGCGTCGGAAGCGAGGTAGACGAAGGCGCCCGCGCACTCGTCGGCGGTGCCGAGCCGTCCCATCG
Source organism: Casimicrobiaceae bacterium (assembly GCA_035427325.1). Lineage (GTDB taxonomy): Bacteria > Pseudomonadota > Gammaproteobacteria > Burkholderiales > Casimicrobiaceae > VBCG01. The sequence goes on along the minus strand of DAOMBL010000365.1, from coordinate 3,665 downwards.
GGATCGACCCCCGGAAACTCTCGAGCATCTGCGGCGTCGAGTAGCGCTCGTGGAACGGAGTCTCGATCACGCCGGGCGACACCGCGTTCACTCGGATGTTGTCCTTGACGAGTTCGCGCGCCATGCCGCGCGTGAACGTGCTGACGAACCCCTTGGCCGACGCGTACATCGCGGCACCGCTGCCGCCGCCGTTGCGCGCGGCGACGCTCGTCACGTTGATGATGCTGCCCCGGCCGGCGCGCCGCATGTGCGGCACGACCGCGGAGGTCGCCAGCACGACCGAGCGCACGTTGAGGTCGATCACTTCGTCGAAGAACGCGTCGTCGATCTCGGCGACCGGCACGCGGCGCACGAGTCCGCCGGCGTTGTTGACCAGGACGTCGATGCCGCCGAGCGCGCCGGCAGCCTCGTCGATCACCCGCCGCACCGTCGCGCCGTCGGTGAAGTCCCCGCCGACCAGGTGCGCCTGGCCACCCGCGAGGCGCACGTCCGCCGCGACTTCCTCGGCGCGGTTGCGGCTCGCGTTGTAGTGGATGCCGACCTTGCAGCCCGCGCGCGCGAACGCGCGCGCGGCGGCGGCGCCGATGCCGGTCGATGCGCCGGTGACGAGCACCGACTTGCCGCGTAGATCGGACGCGATGGCTTCGGACATCGGAGGCTCCTTCGTTCGAATGGCTTGCGATTTCCCGCGGGCCTGCCTCGAGGCCGGCCCGCGGCGATCCGGCGCCGTCCGCGGTCAGTCGATGAAGAGCGAGGACACCGACTCCTCGTTGCTGATCCGGGTGATCGTCTCGGCGATGAGCTGGGCGCAGGAGAGCTGGCGGATGCGCGGGCAGGCGCGCGCCTCCTCGGAGAGCGGGATCGTGTCGGTGACGACGATCTCGTCCATGTCGGAACTCGCGATGCGCGCGACGGCACCGCCGGAGAGCACCGGATGCGTGCAGTAGGCGGACACGCGCTTCGCGCCGTGTTCCTTCAGCGCGGTGGCCGCCTTGCACAGCGTGTTCGCGGTGTCGACGATGTCGTCCATGATCACGCAGCTCCGCCCCTCGACGTCGCCGATGATGTTCATCACCTCGGCGACGTTCGCCTTCGGTCGTCGCTTGTCGATGATCGCGAGGTCGGAGTCCAGGCGCTTCGCGATCGCGCGCGCGCGCACGACGCCGCCCACGTCCGGCGAGACGATCAGCAGGTTCTCGTAGTTCTGCTTCCAGAGGTCGCCCAGGAGGATCGGCGTCGCGTAGACGTTGTCCACCGGGATGTTGAAGAAGCCCTGGATCTGGTCGGCGTGCAGGTCCATCACCATCACGCGGTCGACGCCGACGGTGGTCAGCATGTCGGCGACGACCTTCGCGCTGATCGCGACGCGCGCGGAACGCGGCCGCCTATCCTGCCGTGCGTAGCCGAAGTAGGGGATCGCGGCGGTGATGCGCGACGCGGACGCGCGCTTCAGCGCGTCCACCATCACCATCACCTCCATCAGGTTGTCGTTGGTCGGCTGGCAGGTCGACTGCAGCACGAACACGTCGCGGCCGCGGACGTTCTCGAGCAGTTCGACCATCACCTCGCCGTCGGAGAACTTGCCGACAATGGCGCGCCCGAGGCTGATGTTCAGGTGCCGGCAGACCGCTTCCGCGAGCTTCGGGTTGGCGTTGCCGGTGAAGACGCGCATCCGTTCGTAGGCCATGGTGGGTCGAGCCGCGGGTCCGACGATGCGGGCGGACCGCCGGGCTCCGGCGGCCCGCCCGATGCGTCACGATGGCTGGGGAGGAAGGATTCGAACCCTCGAATGCCGGAATCAAAATCCGGTGCCTTAACCAGCTTGGCGACTCCCCAGCGGAAACCGGCGCGAAGGCAGCCGCACCTTCGTCGCGCGAGGACCGCCGGATCCCCGCACGTTCCTCAACCCGAGACTCTACGCGAAAGCGGCGAGCGGATGCCGCGCAAGCGTTCGGACGACGCGGACCGCGTGCCCCGCGGGCAGGGCGCGGGCGGCGTTTCGCGCGTCGGCTTCGCGCGCGAACGGCGCGAAGACGCACGCGCCCGAGCCGGTCATCCTCGCCTGCGGCGACAGTTTCGTCAGGGCCGCGAGCGCGCTGGCCACCGCCGGATGCCGGGCGCCACAGGCGCCTTGCAGGTCGTTCCGGCCGTAACCCTCGGAAAAGACGTCCATTTTCGCCGACGGCGTCGATCGTGTCAATTCCGGCGCCTGGAAGATCGTCGAGGTCGCGACCTCGATGCCGGGGAACACCAGAACGAGATGGGTCCGAGGCATCGTCATCGGCGTCAGGCGCTCACCGATCCCGCGCGCGAGCGCGGTTCCGCCGGACAGGAAGAACGGCACATCGGCGCCGAGCGTCTTGCCGATCTCGATCAACGCCGCGCGCGACAGGCCGAGCGACCACAGCCGGTTGAGCGCGAGGAGCGTGGTCGCCGCATCCGAACTGCCGCCCCCCAGGCCCGCGCCCATCGGGATCGCCTTGTCGATCGCGATCGCGGCGCCGCGCCGCGTGCCGACCGCCCGCTTGAGCGCGCGCGCCGCGCGGATGGCGAGATCGTCGTCCGCGGGCACGCCCGCCACGGCGTTCGTGCGCAGGATCGCGCCGTCCGCGCGCGCTTCGAGCGTGAGCGTGTCGGCGAAATCGACCAGCGTGAACAGCGACTCGAGCGTGTGGTAGCCGTCGTCGCGCCTTCCCGTGACGTGCAGGAACAGGTTGACCTTCGCGGGTGCGGGGACGACCAGAATGGGGTCAGAGCCGTAATTTCTGGGGCAAAGGGGTAGGGGCAATGGGGTCAGAGCCGCGAGATTCGAGGCCCCGGCCTTCCCGATGCGCGATATTGCCGCTCGAACATTACGGCACTGACCCCTTGGGTCCCAGCACGATGCGCACATCGACGTCCGGATAGCTCGCCAGCACACGCCTGGGTCGTGAAGCATCGTCCGCGTACGCGTAGACGAGCGTCCAGCCGTCCTGGCGAAGCACCGCAACGCGGCCCGCGGCGTCGCGCTCGGCCGCCCACGGCGAGCGGGCGTGCGGCACCGCGCGGATCCACCACGCGAAGTTCTCGACCGGCAGCGGCAGGCCCAGCGCGCGCGCTGCGAGCGAATCGGCGTCGGCGGAGCGCTCGATGCGGCCATCGGGAAACGTGATCGACGCGCCCGAGGCGTCGCGCGTCAGCCGCGCGAGCGTCCTGCCCATCGGCGTTGCCCGTTCGATACCGTCGGCGCCCGCCCGGTGCCCCCAGCGGAAATGCGCCGCGACACCCTCGCTGCCGCGCTTGGCGGAGAGCCTGCCGCTCATGTCGAACGCGGCGTCCGCGGTGTCGAGCGGCGTCTCGGTACCTTTCGGCGGAGGCAGCGACGCACACGCGGCGAGCGCGAGCACAGAGGCAACGACCAGGCGGCGGGCCAACATGGTTGGGGTCGATGGGGTCAGAGCCGCAATATTCGGAGGCGCAGCTTTACCAGTACGCTGCGCCGTGTCCCGAATATTGCGGCTCTGACCCCATCGTTACGCTGACCCCATCGTTACGGCTCTGACCCCTTGAAGCGCCTGACGGTCTCGAGCAGCACCGGATGGTCGGGCGAATCCTTGAGCTGCTCCTCCCATACCTCCTTCGCTCTCTCCCGCTCGCCTTTTCTCCACAGCACCTCGCCCAGATGG
>DAOMBL010000364.1:0-4092 GCA_035427325.1 Casimicrobiaceae bacterium | reverse complement strand
GTGCCGCTCGACGATGTCGGAGACCAACCGCCGGAGGGCGCCTTCCGTCCGGGCGATGGCACGCACGCCGTCGGCGTCCGCGACCAGCCAGGCATCGGTGGACCGATCCGGGCGCTTCTGCGCTTCGTCGAGCAGCGCCGCCTGTGCTCGGGCGTCGCGCGCACGGATCGCCTGTTCGATCGGGCACTCCGGGAGCGCGAGCGGCAGCACGCCGCGCACGCGCCCCCAGCCCGGCTTTGCGTGCATCGCGTCAGTGCGCATCGCGGCCTCCGTCGCGCGAGATGGCGACGATGGCGAGTTCGCGGATCGAGCGGTCCGGAACGCTCGCAGGCACGCCCATGCCGGCGCGCCGGCCGAGGAGGGCGCGCGCGGCGGGGCGTAACACCGAGACGCGCGCACGCGACGGATCCGCGCCGGCGGGGTGCACGAGCGTCACCGTCCGGCGCGTACCGGCGGGCAACTCGTCGTAGGTCACGGTCGTGCCCAGCGACACGGTGTCGACGGCCAGCGAGCGGTCGGCAACGACCCGCGCAGCGGCAACGGTGTCGGCGATCACATCGGCGGCGGCCTGCTCGGAGGCGTCGCGGGCGGGCCAGTCGGTGACGAGCGCGGCGAGGGCCGCGGCGTCGCGGGAGGAAAGCGTCACATCGTGCAGGTCGAACACGGCAATCTCCGTCGGGCAGGCGTCTGCGGGCGCACGTCGGCACCGCGCGAGCGCGGGCGGACGGCGGCGGATCGAAGCGCAGGATCCCGATAACGGCGGCGGCTCGCGACCTCGGGTGAGGTCCGGGAGCGGCTCGCGGTTACCGGGCGCTCCCGAGGCAGGCGAGCGTGCCCCGGTCGTGACGGCGGAGGGCGGCGGGCGACACCGGCACGAGCGCGCGCATCGGTTCGCGAGCGGTACTCGCGACCCGGTGAACGTGCGTGTGCGGCGTACGGAAACTCATGTTCGCATTATCGCCTCTCGCGCGCGGAAATTCAAGCGCGACGCGCTCGGCAATCGCAGCGAAACCCGCGCGGCGCACGCCCGCAGCGTTGTGCGGTGGATGCGCCGGCGTCGAATCGGGTCGACGGAGCCCTTCGGCACCCGCTCGCTATAATCGTTCGGTGGCCACCACGTTCGTCCTCGCTGTCGACGTCGGAGCCGGCTCGCTGCGCGCGGGACTCGTGGATGCACGCGGGCGTGTGCGCATCGCGGCGGCCGAGGCGCTCGTCGTTCGCGAACCGCGCCCGGGTTTCGCCGAAATCGACCCCGGACTCTGGTGGCGTGCGCTGCGCCTGGCCTTCGTGCGGGTGCTTCGCGACCTGCCTCGGCGCGGGCGCATCGCCGCGATCTGCATCTGCGGTCTGACGCGTACGCAGGTGCTGCTCGACCGGCAGCGCCGCCCGATCGGGCCCGCGATCGCGTTCCGGGACACGCGCGCCGCGTCGATCGCGCGGGAGTTTCCGGGGTCGACCGCGTTCGACCTGAAGCCGCGCCTCGCGTGGGTCGCACGCCACCAGCCGCGACGTTTCGAGCGCGTCGACCTCGTCGTCGAGCCGCGCGAATTCCTCGCGGGCGAACTGACGGGCGAGTTCACCGCGGGACTCGCGCCGTGGCAATGCGTCGGACAGGTGCGCGGCGACCGGGCGCGCCCGCTCGCGGGGATCCCCGTGTTCGCCGGATCGATGGACACCTGGGCCTGCGCCGTGGGTGCGGGCGCCGTTCTGCCCGGCGATGCATACGACATCGCGGGAACGTCGGAAGCGATCGGGCTCGTCACCGCGCAACCGGCGCGCGCGCCCGGTCTCGTGTCGCTGCCGTGGACCGGGGACGCGCACCAGGTCGGCGGACCCACGCAGGCGGGGGCGGACTGCGTGGTGTGGTGCCATGCCGCGTTTCGCGTCCGCGGCCCGCTCGTGCGCGCCCTCGAGCGCGTCGGACGCGGCCCGCTGCGCGCGGACGCCCCGGTGTTCCTGCCCTATCTCGCCGGCGAGCGCGCACCTGTGTGGAACAGCGAGGTGCGCGGCGCCTTCCACGGCATCGCCCGCGCGAGCGCGCCGGACGATTTCCTGTGGAGCGTGCTCGAAGGCGTGGCGTTCGCGGTGCGCGACGTGCTCGAGGTCGCGCAGGACGGCAGCGGGACGCGGGCCGGCGCGCTGCGCGTGGCGGGCGGGGGCGCTCGTTCGGACGCCTGGTGCCGCATGAAGGCCGACGTCACCGGACTGCCGGTGCTGCGCTCGGCCGAGGCGGAAACGGGGCTCGTCGGGGCGGCGATGGCCGCCACGGTGGGCTTGGGCCTCGCACCGGGCATCGCGGCCGCCGCGTCGGCGATGGCGACGCGGTTCCGCCGCTTCGAGCCTCGGCGCGCGCGTCACGACGCGCACTGCGCGCGCTTCGCCCGCTTCCGGCGGATCAAGCAATCGGCGCTCGCGCTCGCCGCGGGCGGGCCGGCGTGAACCTGCGCCACCTCTTCGCCACCTACGGCACCGCGTTCGCGGCGCTCGCGATATTCGCGTTCTTCGCCGTGGCCGCGCCCAATTTCCTCGATCCGGTGAACCTGCTGAACGTGGGCAAGCACGCGAGCTTCCTCGCGATCCTCGCCATCGGCTTCTCGATCGCATTCACGGCCGCCGAACTCGACCTGTCGTTCGCCGCCGTGTGCAGCCTGTGCGCGGTGGTGGCCGGCGGCCTGGTCTTCCACAAGAGCGCGCCCGCGGTTGCCGTCGTCGCCGCGCTCGCGACGGGCCTCGGGGCGGGGCTCGTCAACGGCGTGCTGGTCACGGCGGTGCGCATTCCCTCGCTGATCGCGACGCTCGCGATGGCGTCGGTGGCCACGGGCCTCGGCTTCGCGATCACCGGCGGCGTCGCATTCGTGGGACGCTGGGATCCTGCGTTCCTCGCGCTGGGGCGCGCCAGCGTGCTGGGCATACCGGCGCTGATCCTCTGGACGGCGGGCGTCGCGCTCTTCGTGCTGGTGGTGCTCAAGCAAACGCGCCTGGGCATGCACCTCGTGTTCACCGGCGAGGCGGACGAGGCAGCGCGCCTCGCCGGGGTCACGGTTCAACGGATGAAGGTGCTCGAGCCCGCCTTCTCGGGCTTGTGCGCGGGACTCGTCGGCGTGCTGCTCGCCGCCACGCTCAATTCGGCGGCGCCGGACATGGGCAAGGACTACCTGCTGACCTCGATCGCGGCGGTGCTCCTCGGCATGACCATGTTCGAGCCCGGCCGCTGCAACGTGCCGGGCACGCTGGTGGGCGCTGCGACGATCGGCATGCTCGGCAACGGGCTGGTGCTGATGGGCGCACCCTACTACGTGCAGGACATCGCGCTCGGCTTTATCATCGTCGGTTCGGTGGCGCTTTCCGCGGCCGCGCTCAAGAAGGCCGCCTTCGGAATCTAGGGAGACCGGCAACATGTTACGCACCACGATCGTCGCAGCACTCGCGCTCGTCGCGGCCACGTCCGCGAACGCCTTCAAGCTCGGCATCATCGCCTTCCAGATGTCCGCCGAGACGCACGCACGCTGCTCGAACGCCGCCGCGGCGGAGGCGAAGAAGCTCGGATGGACCGTGCAACAGCTGAACTCGGAGGGGAGCCTCCCGAAGCACGCCGAGCAGATCGAGGCGATGGTCCAGGCGAAGGTCGACGGTCTCATCCTGTGCATGGGCAAGCCGGTCGAGGCGGACGCGCAGTTCGCGGCGGTGAAGAAGGCGGGCATCCCGCTCGTCACCGTCGTCTCCGGGACGAGCCCGCACTCGCTGTTCGACATCCAGGTCAACGACTACGTGAACGGCGCGCAGGCGACGCTCTACCTGCTGTCGAAGATGAACTACCGCGGCGAGATCCTCGCCGCGCGTTTCGAGCAGAACGTCGCCTCGCGCATCCGCGGCAAGGAACTCGACGTTATCCTGTCCGAGCACCCGGCGGTCAAGGTGCTCGGCAGCCACTCGATGTCGCGCACCGCGAGCTGGCGCGACGACGTGCGCAACGGCATGCAGGCGCTCATCCTGCAGAACAAGGGCAAGTTCCAGGGCGTGTGGGCGTCCTGGGACGGCCAGGCGTGGATCATCGACGACCTCCTGCGCGCGCAGGGCTACAGGAAGGGCGAC
>DAOMBL010000363.1:0-4096 GCA_035427325.1 Casimicrobiaceae bacterium | reverse complement strand
GTGGGTCGGGCTTCAGCCCGACAAGCGGCATCGACACATCCGTGGGTCGGGCTTCAGCCCGACGGGGTTCGTCGGCCTGAAGGCCGAACCACGGGGAGGATGGTGGGTCGGGCTTCAGCCCGACTGGATGCTGCACATCGCCGTGGGTCGAGCTTTGGGTGCGCGTTCCCCCGAAACGCGGCCTCGAACCCCGGCTCGGGCGCGGCGACGGTTGCGGTCTGGCTGCGCCGAAAGCATTGGCGTCAGCAGCATGCGGACTCGGAGGCGGTCCCGACCGATCGGCGGGCCCGGCTAAGGCGCGGCGAGCGGCGCTTCGTCCATCGCGCCGATCTGCTCGCGCAACTCGAGGATGCGGTCCTGCCAGTAGCGCGTGGAGCCGAACCACGGGAACGCCGCGGGGAATGCGGGATCGTCCCAACGCTCCGCGATCCACGCCGAGTAGTGCAGGAGTCGCAGCGTGCGCAACGCCTCGACGAGGTGGAGTTCGCGGCGGTCGAACCGGCGGAAGCGCTCGTAGCCTTCCAGCACCTTCGCGAGCTGGTGCTCCATCGACGCACGGTCGCCCGAGAGGAGCATCCAGAGGTCCTGGACGGCAGGACCGGTACGTGCATCGTCGAAGTCGACGAAGTGGGGGCCGCGCATCGCGCCTGCGTCGATCCACAGCACGTTGCCCGGGTGGACGTCGCCGTGCAGGCGCAGCGTCGCGACGTCGCCGGCACGCCCGAACGCGCGCGCCGCGCCGTCGAGCGCGAGCCCGGAGGCCGCGGTCCACGCCTCGCGCAGGTCGTCCGGCAGGAAGCCACCGTCGAGCAGGAAGCGTCGGGGTGCGACGCCGAAGGTCTCGAGGTCGAGCGCGGGCCGCGTCCCGAAACGGGCGGTCGCACCCACCGCGTGCAAACGTCCGAGGAAGCGTCCGAGCCACTCGAGCACGTCGTCGCGGTCGAGTTCAGGGGCACGCCCGCCGCACTTGTCGTAAACCGCGAACCGGAACCCTTCGTGCACGTGCAACGTGCGTCCCTCGATCTCGCGCGGCGGCACCGAGGGAACCTCGGCGGCCGCCAGCGCGCGGACGAACGCGTGCTCCTCGGCGATCTGGGCATCCGACCAGCGCAAGGGGCGGTAGAACTTCGCGACGACCGGGGGGCCGTCGTCGAGCATCGCCTGGTAGACGCGGTTCTCGTAGCTGCCGAGCGCGATCAGGCGGCCGTCGCCCCGGATGCCGACCGCGTCGAGTGCGTCGAGCACGAGGTCGGGCGTGAGCGACGCATAGGGGTGGACGCGAGCGGCCTCGGACATCGGGCGATCTTACGCGACGCCACCGGCCCAAAGCGGTCGCAGAGGCGCAACGGTGCCGAGGCCGCGATCCGTCAGAGCAGCACGTCCTCGTCGCGGGCCATGAAACGGAACAGGATCACGATCGGCACGAGGCTCACCGCGATCAGCACGGTACCGACGACCGACGCGCTCGCGAAATTGCCCTGCAGCACCTGCGCGAACACTTCGACGGGCAGCGTGCGCGTCGCGCCGCTGTAGAGGATCACGGTCGAGCTGAACTCCCGCGCGATCGTCGCGAAGGTGAGGAGCGCGCCCGACAGGAGCGCCGGCGTCACCATCGGGACGGTGACCCGCCAGAACGTGCGTCCCGGCGGCACGCCGAGGTTGACCGATGCCTCCTCGGCCTGCGTCCCCATCTGGCCGAGCATGCCGGCCACCGAGCGGATCGAATAGGGCAGGCGGCGGATGAAGTAGACGGCGACGAGGATCGCCACCGTGCCGCCGAGGTAGAAGGGCTTGCCGCCGAACGCGACCGCCATCGCGATGCCCATCACCACGCCCGCGACCGCGTAGGGCACCATCGAGAAGGCGTCGAGCGTGTCGACGAGCCGCCCGCGCCGGCGGGCGACGACGTAGCCGGCGAGCGCGCCGGCGGCGACGCACAGGATCGTGGACACGGTGGACAGCATCACCGTGTTGAACAGCGCGTGCGGCAGGCGCAGCGCGTTGGCGTAGCCCTCGAGCGTGAACTCCCCGGTGATCAGCGGGCCGCGCGCCTTCAGGAACGACGACACGACGATGGTGACGATCGGGAGGCTCGCCGCGAGCACCAGCGCGTAGACGTACACCGTCGCGGCGATGCGGCCGCCGCGCGACAGGCTGCGGACGGCGAGCGGGCGCACGGTCTCCTGGCCGAACGAGCGCTTCCGCACCCAGGCGCGCTGCCACAGGAGCGCGCCGACGGTGATCGCGAGCAGGATCAGCGACAGCGCGCTCGCGACCACCGGGTTGCCGCCGTGCTCGTTGACGAACTCGGTGTAGATCTGGCTCGCGAGCACGCGGAAGCTCTCGCCGATGATCATCGGCGTGCCGAAGTCGGACAGCGAGGTCACGAAGACCAGCAGCGCGCCGGTCGCGAGCGACGGCACGATCAACGGCGCGATGACGGTGAGCGCCACGACCGACGGACGCCGTCCCAGGTTGATCGCCGCGTCCTCGACGCTCTGGTCGACCGTCTTCAGCCCCGCGCTCACCATGAGGAACACGAACGGCAACGCCTGCAGCGTGAACACCAGGACCACGCCGTTCACGCCGTAGATCGGCGGCAGCGCGAGGCCCAGCTGCGCGAGCCAGCCGGTGATCACGCCGTTGCGGCCCAGCAGCAGGATCCACGCATAGGCGCCGATGAACGGCGGCGAGACGAAGGTCAGCACGATGAGCGCCCGGACGAGGAGCTTGCCCGGGATGTCGAACCGGTTGACGAACCAGGCGAGCGGCGCCCCGAGCAGCGTGGCGAGCACCGTGGCGAGCGCGCTCACCACGAGGCTGTTGACGAGCGTCTCGTAGTAGTAGCGGCGCGTGAAGAATTCGCCGTAGGTGTGGAGCACCGTCGCGACGGCGCCGTCCTCGCCCGACAGGCTCGCCGCGAACAGGCGCAGCAGCGGATAGACCAGGAGCAGCACGAACACGCCCAGGGCGCCGACGGTCACCGCGCCCCAGAAATCGACGCGCGGCCATGGGCGTCGAATCGGGGTGGCCGCGCCCGCGGCGACGTTCACAGTTCGCCCTCGTCGTCCTGGCCGGGGAAGAGCATCACCCGCGACGGATCGACCGAGAGTTCGACCGACGCGCCTTCGCGCAGCACTCCGGCCCTGCTGTTCGCGCTCACCTGCGCCGACACGAGGCGATCGAGCCCGCAGTCGACGTCGTGGCGCACCTGCGAACCGAAATAGGTGCGCGACCGGAGCACGCCGCGGAGCGCGTGTTCGCGCGGCGCGGACATCGTGACCGGCGAGGCATCGGACGACGCGGCCTCGCTGCCCATCGCCCGCAGCGACACGTCCTGCGGGCGAAACCCCGCCCAGACGTCGCCGGTGAGCCCGGCGCCGGTGCCCGCCGCCGCGATCCGCGCGCCGTTGGCGAGCACGACTTCACCGCGCTCGGCGACGCGCCCGCGCAGGAAATTGCCCTCGCCGATGAACTCGGCGACGCGCAGCGCGGCGGGGCGCGTGTAGACGTCTTCCGGGCTCCCCACCTGCAGGATCGCGCCGGCGCTCATCACCGCGATGCGGTCCGACAGGCAGAGGGCCTCCTCCTGGTCGTGGGTCACGTAGACCGTGGTGATGCCGAGCCGCCGCTGCAGCCGCCGGAGGTCGTTGCGCAGCCGTACGCGCAGCTTCGCGTCGAGGTTGGCGAGCGGCTCGTCCATCAGCAGCACGCGCGGGCGCACCGCGATCGCGCGCGCGATCACCACGCGTTGCTGCTGGCCGCCCGAGAGCTGCTTGGGCATGCGCTTCTCTAGGCCGGTCAGGTCGACCATCGCCAGCGTTTCCGCGACGCGCCGTTCGGCGTCCGCGCCGGTCACGCCGCGGTGGGCGAGCCCGTAGGCGACGTTGTGCCACACGTCGAGGTGCGGAAAGATCGCGTAGTTCTGGAACACCATGCCGGTGTCGCGGCGCCAGGGCGGAATGTCGTCGACCACGACTCCGCCGATGCGGATCGTGCCCTGCGTCTGCCGGCAGAAGCCCGCGATCGCGCGGAGCAGCGTGGTCTTGCCGCAGCCCGACGGGCCGAGCAGCGTGAAGAACTCGCCGCCGGCGAT
>DAOMBL010000362.1:0-4118 GCA_035427325.1 Casimicrobiaceae bacterium | reverse complement strand
GACCGGTCGCGCCCGGCAGGAGCCGACGGCCACGGAAGCCACGGTCGCCGCACAGGTGGCGCTCGGGTTGACCAACAAAATGCGAATCGTTATCATTTGCCAAATGAATCCGAAGCCCGCCAACGCCCCCGGTGCACCGCTGGACGACGCGCCGCCGTTGCCGCGGCAGGCTTCCGCGAAGGTCGCGACGCCGCGCACGAGTTCGCGGGCGCTCCTCGGCGATGCCCGCGAACTCGTGATCGACCACGAAGGACGCGAGTACCGGCTGCGCATCACGCAGAACGGGAAACTCATCCTCACGGCATAGCGCTGCGCCATGGAAGCGGTGCGATCCCCGCGCGCCGAACGCGCGCATCGGCGAACGGTCCGGCACGGCTCGTGCATCGGCACGAAGGGCACGGGCACCGCGTGCATCGCTCGCCGCAGGCGAGCGACCGGGAAACCCCGCTGATGCACGCCGCCAGCATCGAGGCCTCACCCGTCGCCCGAATGCCGCTTCCGGGCCGGCAGGCCCCGCGGGCGAAACTCGTTTCCGTCGCCACTGAGCGCGCTCCCGTCGGCTATGGGAAGCCCCGCATGCGCTGGCCGGCGATCGCGGCGATCGTCGCTCTCCACGCGATCGTGATCGGCGTGTTGGTCACGCAGACTGCATCGCGGCGGGTCGCGAAGGCGCCGTCGGCGATCACCGTCGAGATCCTGCGGCCGGTCGAGCCACCGAAGCCGCCGCCGCCACCACCGAAGCGCATCCCCTCTCCGGTCAGGGAGATCGCCCCGCAGGTGGTCGTCGCGCCGCCGCCGGTCATCGTTCCCGATCTGCCACGCGTCCAGGAACTGCCCACCATCACGCTACCGCCCGCGCCGCCCGATCCGTCGCCGCAACCCGCGATGCCGGCACCGGTCGCGCCGGTCGCGGCGGCGCCTGCTCCGGCGCCGCTCGTGCCGCCGCGTTTCGACGCCGCCTACCTCGACAATCCGGCGCCGGTGTATCCGGTCATGGCGCGCCGCGCGAGAGAGGAAGGCCGTGTGCTGCTCCGGGTCTTCGTGACCGCGGACGGGCGGGCCGGTTCGGTCGAGATCGCGACCTCGAGCGGCTTCGAGCGCCTCGATGTCGCGGCGCTCGAAGCGGTGCGCCGCTGGCGCTTCGTGCCCGCGAAGCGCGGCGACGTGCCGGTCGCGGCGCAGGTCATCGTCCCGATCGCCTTCGCGCTCGAACGGCGCTGACGGCGCCGCGGCGTCCTCGGCCGTGGACGGCGGCAGCTCCGCGGGGCACCATCGCGGACCATCGGAGGAGCCGTCATGACCGCTGCGCGCCTGCTGCCGTGGTTCGTCGTCGCCTGTGCGTTCCCGCTCGTGGCGCACGCTGTGACGCCCGCGCAGGAGAAGGCGTTCGTCGAGACCTGGCGCAAGGCATTCGAGTCGAAGGACGCGGCGACGCTCGAGTCGCTGCTCGACACGAAGGGTGCCGACCGCGAAGCGCTGGAATTCTACCGGGCGATGATGACCGAGGGCATGGGCGCGCGGATCGACGCCATCGCGCTCGAGCCGCTTTCCGAAGCCGATCGGGTCGACGCGGCCAGGACGTTGCGCGGCCCGGGGGGCAAGGAGCTTCGCCTGACGCTCGTGCCGGTGAGGAAACTCGTCGTCCGGCGCACGCACCGGGACGGGAGCGGCTCGTCGACGTCGACCTCCCGCGTCTACGTCGCGGAATCCGGGGGCAGGCTCGTCGTTCCGGTGCCAGGGCCGGCCAGATGAACGAAGGCGACGGCAGGAGCCGTCGCCTTGCGATTCGAATCGAGTCCGGCCGGTCGGCGCGCGACGCACCGGCCGCATGACCGGACGGTTACACGCGGCGCTTGTACTCTCCGGTGCGCGTGTCGATCTCGATGCGGTCGCCGGTGTTCACGAACAGCGGCACCGGAACCTCGAAGCCGGTCGAGAGCTTCGCGGGCTTCAGCACCTTGCCCGACGTGTCGCCCTTGACCGCCGGCTCGGTGTACGTGACCTCGCGCACGACCGTGTTCGGCATCTCGACGGCGATCGCGCGGCCCTCGTAGAAGGTGATCTCGCACTCGAGGCCTTCCTCGAGGTAGTTGAGGGCATCGCCCATCGACTCCTTCTCGACCTCGTACTGGTTGAACTCGCCGTCCATGAACACGTACATCGGATCGGAGAAGTACGAGTAGCTCACTTCCTTCTTGTCGAGCTGGATCGTCTCGAACTTCTCGTCGGCGCGGTAGATCGTCTCGGTGCCGGTGCCCGACAGGAGGTTCCTGAGCTTCATCTTGACGACGGACGCGTTGCGGCCGGACTTCGAGAACTCGGCCTTCTGCACGACCATCGGATCCTTGCCGACCATGATCACGTTGCCGGCCCGGACTTCCTGGGCGATCTTCATAGGGGTCTCCGGGGGCGGCGGGCCGTCGCGGCGGCCGCCCGACTGAATTTGGGGAACCTTGAATTATAGCCGGGAATCGACCCAGCGCACCAGATCCGACGCGAGATCGGGCCGTGCGGCGAGTTCACCGGCCCAGCGGCGCGCGTGCGCAGCGAGGGCCCCGCTGGCGCGGTCGAACGCGGTCCAAGCGTCCGCGAGGGCCGGGCCGTCGCCGCGATTGAGCGCTGCTGCGAACGCGCGGTCGGCCGCGGCCGCGCCGGGGGGCGCGTGGGCGAGGGACCGGTCGAGGAACGCGTCGACCTTCGCGAGATGGGCGAAACCGTCCTGCGGGTAGGCATGCCAGGCGAACGGGAGGCAAGCCCACTGCGCGCGGACGAACGAGTCCTCGCCGCGCACGATCGCGACGTCGCACGACCACAGCAGCGCGTCGAAGTCGCGCTGGGCGATGAACGGCATCGAGACGAGCGTGAGGGCGCCGCGCACCGCCGGCGCGCCCGGGTGCGGGACGCGTCCGCCGGACCAGCGGTCGATCGCGTCGACCGCGACACCCTGGGGCACGAGCACCGTCAGCGGCGCCTCCGCATCGCTCCAGGCGTCGAAGAGATCGACGAGCGCGGGCGACGGATAGCAGAACAGCAGCGCGATGCTTCCGTTCCGGGGCGTCGTCACGCCGACCGAGGCGAGCGTGGCCGCACGCGCCGGGGGATCGCGCAGGAACGCCTCGCGGCGCGCGACGAGATCGCGTTCGCGCAGGAGGCCCCCGGTGGACGGGGTGAATCCGGGACACCAGTAGTGGCGCTCGAGTCCGGTCCGAGGCTCGGGAGAGGCGCGCAGATGCGCGCCGTCGACCCAGGCTTCCGCCGACAGGTATTCGAGGACGATCCACACGGGAGGGCGCGCGGCGCCCGCCAAGGCATCGATCCACGTGGCCGGCAGTCCCGCACCGAACGCGTCGACGACGACGTCGCCCGGCGTCCACGGCGCTTCCGCGCGGCGGCGTCGGACGAAGACGCCTTCGGCGTGCGATGCATCTGCCGCGGGATCGACGCCGGCGACGATCCGCGCGAGCGGGGCGGGGTCGTCGATCCACAGCGTCACGCGCTGTCCGTGTTCGTGCACGAGTTGGCGTGAAAGCCGCCACGCGACGCCGGCGTCGCCGTAGTTGTCGACCACCTTGCAGACGACATCCCACCTCGCCATCGATCGCATCGCCCCGGGCTCCCCGATCCATTATCGTCCCCCGAGCCGGCACGGCGCTTGCGCGGACCCATTGCTACAATGACCGCGTGGTACACCGGACCTGGCGATGACCGTCCCCGATGCGCAGACCATCGACGTCGTCTCCGACGTCGTCTGTCCCTGGTGCTACGTCGGCAAGCGCCATCTCGAGGCGGCGCTGGCCCAACTCGAGCGCGAGGGCGTGCCGCGTCCGCAGGTGCGCTGGCACCCGTTCGAACTCGATCCGGGCGTGCCGCGCGAAGGGCTCGACCGGCGCGAGTATCTCGAACACAAGTTCGGCGGGCCCTCGCGGCTCGCGCAAGTCCACGAGCGCCTGCACAGCGCGGGCACGCAGGCGGGCATCGCCTTCGCGTTCGACCGGATCGCGCGCCAGCCCAACACGCGCGACGCCCACCGGCTGGTTGCGTGGGCCCAGCACCGGGGCGACGCCGGAGCGCTGGTCGAACGCCTGTTCCGGGCCTTCTTCGTCGAGGGTCGCGACGTG
>DAOMBL010000361.1:0-4131 GCA_035427325.1 Casimicrobiaceae bacterium | reverse complement strand
CGACCTTCGGCAACCACCTGTGCCCGCCGAACGCCGACGCGATCCAGCGCGCGCTCGCCCCGGCGCTGCCCGACCGCGTGACCGCCGGCTGGAACAACCTGCTCTGCTCGCTCACGACCGGCATCGATCCGCAGACCCGCGACAAGTACGTCGACATCGGGTTCATGGGCCTCAAGGGCGGGTCGGGCGCCATGCGCGGCACCGACGGCTACGACCACATCGGGATGATCGACGCGTCGGGGGGGCTCCTCGACCAGGACTACGAGATGTTCGAGCAGCAGACGCCGCACCGGCTGCTCCGCCACGAGTACCTGTGCGACTCCGCGGGCGCGGGCGAGTGGCGGGGCGGGCTCGGCGTCGAGACGCTGTTCGAGATCGGCTCCGACGACACCCAGCTCGTGACCTTCGGCGACGGCGACTTCGAGCCCGCGTTCGGGCTCTTCGGCGGCGGGGACGCGACGCTCAACTTCATCCGCCTCACCTACCCGGACGGGCGCACCGTCGTGCCGCGCAACAAGGACCTCGTCACCGGCGTGCCGAAGGGCACGCTCTACCACCAGCAGGCCGGCGGCGGCGGCGGCTACGGCGATCCCCGGCGGCGCGACCGCGCGCGCGTGCGCGAGGAAGTGGGCAACGGCGTGATCTCCGAGCGCGCCGCGCGCGACGTGTACGGCCTCGAGGGCTGACCGGGCGCCGGCGACACGCGACCATGGACTTCGCGCTCAGCGACGAGCAGCGCCAGATCCGCGACACCTTCGCGCGGTTCGCCGACGCCGAGGTCGCGCCGCGCGCCGCCGCGCTCGACGAGGCGCACGCCTATCCGCGCGAGCTCGTCTCCCGGCTCGCGGACCTGGGCTTCTTCGCGATGCGCTACCCGGAGTCGCGCGGGGGGCTCGGACTCGATCTCTCGACGTTCTGCCTCGCGCTCGAGGAGATCGCGCGCGGCTCGATGTCGCTCGCCGGCTGCGCCGCGATGCAGGCGCTGATGGGCACCAAGTTCCTCGACCTCCTCGGCAGCGACGAGATCGTCGAGCGGCTCCTCAAGCCGGCGCTCGCGGGCCGCCGGATCGGCGCGATCTGCATGACCGAGCCCGACGCGGGCTCCGACCTCGACGGCATCGCGACGACCGCGCGCAAGGTCGACGGCGGCTACGTGCTCGACGGCCGCAAGACCTGGGTCACCGCGGCGCCGGTCGCCGACTTCTTCACCGTCTTCGCGCGCGCCGGGGAGGCGCGCCGGCTCACGATCTTCCTCGTCGAGCGCGGCTTCGCTGGCGTGACGGTCGGCCGCTCGATCGAGAAGATGGGCGTCTGGGCGCTGCCGACCTCCGAGGTCGCGTTCGAAGCCTGCTTCGTGCCCGACGGCCACCGGCTGTCGCGCGAGGAAGGCGACGGCGAGGAGCACCTGCGCAAGACGCTCGCGGAGATCCGGATCATCACCGGCGCGATGGCGCTCGGCGTCGCGCGCGCGGCGCTCGACTTCGCGACCCGCTACGCCGGCGAGCGCGTCCAGTTCGGCAAGCCGATCAACCGCTTCCAGGCGATCCAGTCGAAGCTCGCCGAGATGGCGACCGACTGCGAGGCGGCGGTCCACGTGGTGCGCCACGCCGCCTGGTGCCGCGACCGCGGCCTGCCGCACCACCGGGAGGCGGCGATCGCGAAGCTCTTCGCCACCGAGGCCGCCGCGCGCATCTGCGACCAGGCCGCCCGCGTGCTCGCTTCCTACGGCTACGCCATGGAGTACCCGGTGCAGCGCTACCTGCGCGACGTGCGCTTCACGCTGATCGGCGGAGGCACGAGCGAGATCCTGAAGCTCGTGATCGCCAAGGAGATGACGAGGTGAGGACGTGACGCCCGCCGCACGTGCGCGGCCCATCAAGGTGCTCCTGGCGAAGCCCGGGCTGGACGGGCACGACCAGGGCGCGAAGGTGGTCGCGCGCGCGCTCCTCGCCGCCGGCATGGAGGTGATCTACACCGGGCTGCGCCAGACGCCCGAGGCGGTGGCGCGGATCGCGCAGGACGAGGACGTCGACGTGATCGCGCTCTCCAGCATGGCGGGATCGCACCTCGCGTTCTGCCGGCGGCTGAAGCCGCTGCTCGAAGGCGCGGGCCTCGCCGACAAGCTCTGGGTCATCGGCGGCAACCTGCCGCGCCAGGACCACGACGCGCTGCGCGCGCTGGGCTTCCGCGGCGTGTTCCCGACCGGCGCGCGTCTCGACGACATCACCGCCTTCATCGAGGGGAACGTGGCATGAACGACCGCCTGCCCGCCGGCGTCGCGCCGGTCGTCAACGAGTCCGGCATCGCGATCTCGCCGCTCTACACGGCGGAGGACGTGGCCGCGAGCGGCGGCACGTCGATGCTGGGCGCCCCGGGGGAGTTCCCGTTCACGCGCGGGATCCACCCGCTCATGTTCCGCAGGCAGCCGTGGACGATGCGCCAGTACACCGGCTTCGGCAACGCGGCGGACACCAACGCCCGGTTCAAGTACCTGATCGCGAACGGCCAGACCGGGCTCAACGTCGCGTTCGACCTGCCGACGCAGTGCGGCCTCGACTCCGACGACCCGCTCGCCGAAGGCGAGGTCGGCCGCGTCGGCATGGCGGTCGACAGCCTGCGCGACGTCGAGGCCGCCTTCGACGGCATCGACCTCGACCGCATCACGGTCTCGCTGACGATCAACGGCTCCGCCGCGATCATGATCGCGATGTACCTCGCGATGGCCGAGCGGCGCGGCTTCGACCTCGCGACGCTGCGCGGCACCGCGCAGAACGACATCCTGAAGGAGTTCGTCGGGCGCGGCACCTGGATCTTCCCGGTCGACGCCTCGGTCCGCCTCGTCGGCGACACCATCGAGTACTGCGCGAAGCACGCGCCGAAATACAGCCCGGTGTCGGTCTGCGGCTACCACATCCGCGAGTCGGGCGCGACGCCGGTGCAGGAGATGGCCTACGCGTTCGCGATCGCCTGCGCCTACGCGGACGAGGTGCTCCGTCGGGGCGTTCCGATCGACGAGTTCGCCGGGCGGCTGTCGTTCAACTTCAACATCTTCGGCAACCTGTTCGAGCAGGTCGCCAAGTTCCGCGCGGGCCGCGGGCTGTGGGCGAAGATCGTGCGCGAGCGCTACGGCGCGACGAAGCCCGGCTCGATGTGGATGCGGATGATCGCCGGCGGGGGCGGGGGCGGCCTCACCTACGAGCAGCCGGAACTCAACATCGTGCGCGGCGCCTACTACGCGCTCATCAGCGCGCTCTCCGGCGCGCAGACGATGGCGCTCTGCTGCTACGACGAGGCGTACACGATCCCGAGCGAGTACGCGCAGCGCATCTCGCTGCGCACGATGCAGCTCCTGATCGAGGAGATGGGACTCTGCGACACCGTCGATCCGCTCGGCGGCTCCTACTACGTCGAAACGCTCACCAACCAGATGCGCGGCGAGATGGAGCGCATCCTCGCGGAGGTCGACGCGGAAGGCGGCATCGTCGGGCTCATCGCGAGCGGCCGGATCCAGTCGAAGGTGTCGGCGCAGGCCTACCGGCACCAGGTCGACCTCGAGTCGGGGCGCTTCCGCAAGGTGGGCGTCAACTGCTACCGCACCGAGGGCGACGATCCCGACGTCGAGTTCCACCCCTACGACGAGGCGGACGCCCGCGCGCAGGTCGACCGCCTGGCCGAGCTCCGCCGCACGCGCGACGCGGCCGCGGTCGCCGCCGCGCTGGACCAGGTGCGCCGCGCCGTGGCCGGCGGCGTCAACACGATGCCCTCGATCATGACCGCGGTGAAGGCCTACGCGACCGTCGGGGAGATCACCGCCGCGCTGGCTTCCGTCGTCGGCCGCTTCCGCGAGCCGATCCGCTTCGAAGGGTGACGCCGATGGCCGTCGAGCACTACCACGCCCCGCTCCACCTCGCCGACGCGCTCGAGCACCTGCGCGGCGGCGAGGCCACGATCCTCGCAGGCGGCACCGACCTGATGCCGCAGTCGCACGCGGGCCGCGTGAAGCTCGCGCGCGTGCTCGTCAACGTCCGGCGCATTCCCGAACTCGACGGCATCGGGATCGAGGACGGCGAGATCCGGATCGGGGCGCTGGCCACGATCGGCCGCGTCGGGCGCGACCCGATCGTGCTCGGG
>DAOMBL010000360.1:0-4134 GCA_035427325.1 Casimicrobiaceae bacterium | reverse complement strand
CCCGGCGCGCTCGACCGCCTGGGCTTCACCTGGGAGCGCATCCAGGAGATCAACCCGTGCATGATCGTGGCGTCGGTCAAGGGCTTCGGGCCCGGCCCCTACGAGGACTGCAAGGTCTACGAGAACGTCGCGCAGTGCGCCGGCGGCGCCGCATCGACGACGGGCTTCGACGACGGCCCGCCGCTGGTCACCGGCGCGCAGATCGGCGACAGCGGCACCGGCCTGCACCTGGCGCTGGGCATCGTCGCGGCGCTCTACCAGCGCAACACGACGGGCCGCGGCCAGCGCGTGCTCGCCGCGATGCAGGACGGCGTGCTCAACCTGTGCCGCGTCAAGCTGCGCGACCAGCAGCGCCTCGACCGCACCGGCGTCATGAAGGAGTACCCGCAGTACCCCGACGGCGAGTTCGGCGAGGCCGTGCCGCGCGCCGGCAACGCGTCGGGGGGCGGCCAGCCGGGCTGGATCCTCAAGTGCAAGGGCTGGCAGCACGACCCCAACGCCTACATCTACTTCATCACGCAGGCGCCGGTGTGGTCCGCGATCTGCAAGGTGATCGGCGAGGAGAACTGGATCACCGACCCGCACTACGCCACGCCGGCGGCGCGCCTGCCGCACCTGAAGTCGATCTTCGCGCGCATCGAGGAGTGGACGATGACGAAGACGAAGTTCGAGGCGATGGACATCCTCAACAAGTACGACATCCCCTGCGGGCCGATCCTGTCGATGAAGGAGATCGCCGAGGAGCCGTCGCTGCGCAAGACGGGCACCGTCGTCGAGGTCGACCACCCGACGCGCGGCAAGTACCTGACGGTGGGCAATCCGATCAAGCTGTCGGACAGCCAGACCGAGGTGACGCGCTCGCCGCTGCTCGGCGAGCACACCGAGGAGGTGCTGCAGCAGCTCGGCTACACCGCCCAGCAGATCGCACAACTGCGCGAAGAACGCGTGATCTGATCCGGCCCGCCGGCCGCCACCGAACTCAGGAGACAACGATGAGCAAAGACACCGCCAAGGTCCGGCAGATTCTCGACGCCGTCAGGACGGAAGGCCGCGATTCGCTGACCGCCCCCGAAGGCAAGCTGATCTGCGACGCCTACGGCATCGCCGTGCCGCGGGAAGGCGTCGCCGGCAGCGCCGCCGAGGCGTCGAAGATGGCGTCGTCGATGGGGTTCCCCGTCGTGATGAAGATCGTCTCGCCCGACATCCTGCACAAGACGGAGGCCGGCGGCGTCGTCGTCGGTGTCAAGAGCGCCGACGAGGCGGCCACGGCCTACGAGCAGATCGTCGCCAACGCGAAGAAGTACAAGGCCGACGCGAAGATCGTCGGCGTGCAGGTCCAGCAGATGATCAAGGGAGGCCAGGAGGTCATCGTCGGCGCCGTCACCGACAACAGCTTCGGCAAGCTGGTCGCCTTCGGCATGGGCGGCGTGCTTGTCGAGGTGCTCAAGGACATCACGTTCCGCCTGGCGCCCGCGACGCGCGACGACGCCGCCTCGATGCTCGACGGCATCCATGCCGCCGAGATGCTCAAGGGCGTGCGCGGCGGCAAGCCGGTGAACCGCGAGGCGCTGCAGGAGCTGATCGTCAACGTGTCGCAGCTGGTGGCGGACTTCCCGGAAATCTCCGAGATGGACCTGAACCCGGTGTTCGCGAGCGAGAGCGGCGCCATCGCCGCCGACGTGCGCATCGTCGTCGACTTCCAGCCGAAGGCGCCGCGCTTCCGCCCCGACGAGAAGAGCATCGTCACGGCGATGAACCGCATCATGAAGCCCAAGGCGGTGGCGGTGATCGGCGCGTCGTCCGAGGCCGGCAAGATCGGCAACTCGGTCATGAAGAACCTGATCAACGGCGGCTACCAGGGGAAGATCTACCCGATCAACCCGGGCGCCGCGACGATCATGGGGCTGCCGGCGTACAAGAGCGTCAAGGACGTGCCCGGCACGATCGACGTCGCCGTGTTCGCGATTCCCGCCAAGTTCGTCGCCGGGGCGCTCGTCGAGGTCGGCGAGAAGAAGATCCCCGGCGCGGTGCTGATCCCCTCGGGCTTCGCCGAAACCGGCAACGTCGAGGGACAGAAGGAGATCCAGGCGATCGGGCGCAAGTACGGCGTGCGCCTGATGGGCCCGAACATCTACGGGTTCTACTACACGTGGAAGAACCTCTGCGCCACCTTCTGCACCGCCTACGACGTCAAGGGCCACGCGGCGCTGTCCTCGCAGTCGGGCGGGATCGGGATGGCGATCATCGGCTTCTCGCGCTCGGCCAAGATGGGCGTCTCCGCGATCGTCGGCCTCGGCAACAAGTCGGACATCGACGAGGACGACCTGCTCACGTTCTTCGAGCAGGACGACAACACGCACATCATCGTCCAGCACTGCGAGGACCTGAAGGACGGGCGCTCGTTCGCGGAGGTGGCGAAGCGCGTCTCCCGCAAGAAGCCGGTCGTCGTGCTCAAGGCGGGACGCACCAGCATGGGGGCGCGGGCGGCGAGCTCGCACACCGGCGCGCTCGCGGGCAACGACAGGATCTACGACGACGTGCTGCGCCAGGCGGGCGTGATCCGGGCGAAGGCGCTGCGCGAGATGCTCGAGTACGCGCGCGCGATCCCGAAGCTCCCGACGCCGAAGGGCGAGAACGTCGTGATCATCACCGGCGCGGGCGGCTCCGGCGTGCTGCTCTCCGACGCCTGCGTCGACAACGGGTTGAAGCTGATGGCGATGCCCCCGGACCTCGACGCGGCGTTCCGCAAGTTCATCCCGCCGTTCGGCGCGGCCGGCAACCCGGTCGACATCACCGGCGGCGAGCCGCCGAGGACCTACCAGAACACGATCCGCCTCGGCCTCGAGGATCCGCGGATCCATTCGCTGATCCTCGGCTACTGGCACACGATCGTGACGCCGCCGATGGTGTTCGCGAAGCTCGTCGTCGAGGTCGTCGAGGAGTTCCGCGCGAAGGGCATCCAGAAGCCGATCGTCGTCTCGCTCGCGGGCGACGTGGAAGTCGAGGAAGCGGCGGAGCACCTGTTCGACCACGGCATCCCGGCGTATCCGTACTCGACCGAGATGCCGGTGATGGTGCTGGGAGCGAAGTACCGGTGGGCCCGCGGCGCGGGACTCGTGTAGCGGTGGCGGCATCGGGCGTCTCCGCATGCGGTAACGTGAGCGGTATCCGCACGACGCGGACCGGGACGGGGACAGAAAGTCCGCGCGGCGGCCTGTGAAGCACGAACCCTAGGAGGATTCATGGAACGCATAGCATTTCGCAGGGCCGCGCTGGCGGCTGCACTCGCTGTCGCCGCCGCGTGGCAGGCGCCCGCACTGGCCTGGGAGCCCACGAAGCCGGTCGAGTTCATCGTGCCTGCGGGCACCGGCGGCGGCGCCGACCAGATGGCGCGCTTCCTGCAAGGCGTGGTCGCGAAGCACAACCTGATGAAGCAGCCGTTCGTCGTCGTCAACAAGTCCGGCGGCGCGGGCGCCGAGGGCTTCCTCGAGGTCAAGAACGCGAAGGGCGACCCCAACAAGATCATCATCACGCTCTCGAACCTGTTCACGACGCCGCTCGCCACCGGCGTGCCGTTCAACTGGAAGGACCTGACGCCGGTCGCGATGCTCGCGCTCGACGAGTTCGTGCTGTGGGTCAACGCCGAGACGCCCTACAAGACGTCGCAGGAGTACGTCGCGGCGATCAAGGCCGGCGACAACGGCAAGTTCAAGATGGCCGGCACGGGCTCCAAGCAGGAGGACCAGATCATCACGGTCGCGCTCGAGAAGGCGGTCGGCAAGAAGCTCACCTACGTGCCGTTCAAGGGCGGCGGCGACGTGGCCGTGCAGCTCGTGGGCAAGCACGTCGACTCGACGGTCAACAACCCGATCGAGGCGATCGCGCACTGGCGCTCCGGCGCGCTGCGCCCGCTGTGCGTGTTCGACACGAAGCCGATGCCCTATCCGGCGAAGGTCACCGCGACGATGTCCTGGCAGGACGTCCCGACCTGCAAGTCGCAGGGCCTCGACGTCGAGTACACGATGCTGCGCGGCATCTTCATGCCGCCGGGCGTGCCGCAGGACGCGGTGGCCTTCTACGTCGACCTGTTCAAGAAGGTGCGCGAGCTGCCCGAGTGGAAGAAGTACACCGAGG
>DAOMBL010000359.1:0-4134 GCA_035427325.1 Casimicrobiaceae bacterium | reverse complement strand
GTCGATGACCGGCGGGATCGTCGGCGTCGTTGTTCGCATGCCCAGGCTCGTCCTCGGCGACGGTTCGTCCTACCTCTATCGCGCGTTCCACGCGCTGCCGGACCTCCGCACGCGCTCGGGAGAGCCCACGGGCGCGCTGCGTGGCGTGCTGTCGATGTTGCGCCGGATCGTCGACGACGACAAGCCGGACTACTTCGCCGTCGTCTTCGATGCGCCGGGCAGGACGTTCCGCGACGACCTCTACCCGCAGTACAAGGCGAACCGGCCGCCGATGCCCGACGACCTGCGCGCGCAGATCGAGCCGCTGCACGAACTGGTGCGCGCGCACGGCTGGCCGCTGCTCTCGGTCGAGGGCGTCGAGGCCGACGACGTGATCGGCACGCTGGCGAAGGCCGCGAAGCGGCAGCGCATCGACACGACGATCAGCTCGTCGGACAAGGACCTCGCGCAACTCGTCGAGCCGGGCATCACGATCGTCAACACGATGAGCAGCGAGACGCTCGACGAGGCGGGCGTGCTCGCGAAGTTCGGCGTGCGCGCCGACCAGATCCTCGATCTGCTGACGCTCACCGGCGACGCGGTCGACAACGTGCCCGGCGTCGACAAGGTGGGGCCGAAGACGGCGGCGAAGTGGCTCGGCGAGTACGGTACGCTCGACAATCTCGTGGCGCACGCGGCCGAGGTCGGCGGCAAGGTGGGCGAGAACCTGCGCGCGTCGCTCGCATGGCTGCCCAAGGGGCGGGAACTCCTCACCGTTCGGACCGACTGCAAGCTCGATGTCGGGCCGAAGGACCTCGTGCCCGCCGCTCCCGACGGCGCGAGGCTCAGGGCGCTCTACGAACGCTACGGTTTCAGGAGCTGGCTGCGCGAGGTCGCGGGCGGCCCGTCCGCGGGCATGCCCGCGGACGCCGCGGGGGCGATCGCCGCGCGCGCGGCGAAGGAGGAAGCGCGACGCTTCGATCCGGAAGCGAACGCGGGCACGGCGAAGGGCAAGCCCGCGGACCTCTCCTACGAGTGCGTGCTCGACGCGAAGGCGTTCGAGCGCTGGCTGGACGCGATACGCGCGGCGCCCCTCGTCGCGTTCGACACCGAGACGACGAGCCTCGACCCGATGGCCGCCGAGATCGTCGGCCTGTCGTTCGCGATCGCCCCGGGCCGCGCCTGCTACGTGCCGGTCGCCCATCGCTACGCCGGGGCGCCCGACCAGCTGCCGCGCGAGGAGGTGCTGGAGGCGCTGCGCGGCTGGTTCGCCGATCCGAAGCGCGCGAAGCTCGGCCAGAACGTCAAGTACGACGAGCACGCGCTCGCGAACCACGGCATCGCGCTCGCGGGCGTCGCGCAGGACACGCTGCTCGAATCCTACGTGCTCGAGGCGCACCGCCCGCACGACATGGACAGCCTCGCGTGGCGCCACCTCGACTGGAAGACGATCTCCTACACCGAGGTCGCGGGCAAGGGCGCCGCGCAGATCGGCTTCGACCAGGTGCCGGTCGAGCGCGCGACCGAGTACTCGGCCGAGGACGCCGACGTCACGCTGAGGCTGCACCGGGCCATGCACCCGCAGATCGCGGCTGACGCGAAGCTGCGTCGCGTGTACGAGACGATCGAGCTTCCGGTGCGCGAGGTGCTCTTCCGCATGGAACGCAACGGCGTGCTGATCGATGCGGAGCTGCTGCGCGCGCAGAGCCGCGAACTGGGCGAGCGCGTCGTCGCGCTCGAGCGGAAGGCGTTCGAACTCGCGGGCGGTCCGTTCAACCTGGCGTCGCCGAAGCAGCTGGGAGAGATCCTGTTCGAGCGGATGAAACTGCCGATCGCGAAGAAGACCGCGACCGGCCAGCCGTCGACCGACGAAGAGGTGCTCGAGGCGCTCGCGGCCGACTACCCGCTGCCGAAGGTGCTGCTCGAGCACCGCGCGCTCGCGAAGCTCAAGTCGACCTACACGGACAAGCTGCCGCAGATGGTGAATCCGCGGACCGGACGCGTGCACACGACGTTCTCGCAGGCGACCGCGGTGACCGGCCGTCTCGCGTCGTCGGACCCCAACCTGCAGAACATCCCGGTGCGCACCGAGGAGGGCCGGCGCATCCGCGAGGCGTTCGTCGCGCCGAAGGGCCGGGTGCTGGTGTCGGCGGACTACTCGCAGATCGAGCTGCGCATCATGGCGCACCTGTCGCAGGATCCCGCGCTCGTGCGCGCGTTCGAGGCCGGCGAGGACATCCATCGCGCGACCGCGGCGGAGATCTTCGGCGTGACGCCGAAGGAAGTGACGGCCGACCAGCGCCGGTACATCAAGGCGGTGAACTTCGGCCTCATCTACGGGATGGGCGCCTTCGGGCTCGCGCAGCAGCTCGGCATCGAGCGCAACGCCGCGCAGCAGTTCATCGACAAGTACTTCCAGCGCTATCCCGGCGTCGCGCAGTACATGCAGAAGACGCGCGAGGAAGCGCGCGAGAACGGCTACGTCGAGACGGTCTTCGGCCGGCGGCTGTGGCTCACCGACATCAAGGCGGGCGGCGGGCCGCGGCGCGCGGCCGCCGAGCGCGCGGCGATCAACGCGCCGATGCAGGGTACCGCCGCGGACCTCGTGAAGCTCGCGATGATCGCGGTCGACGGCTGGATCCGCGGCGGGAAGCTCGCGACGACGCTCCTCCTGCAGGTCCACGACGAACTCGTCCTCGAGGTTCCGGAACGCGAGCTCGCGCGCGTGAAGCGCGAGCTGCCGGAACTCATGACCGGCGTGGCGAAGCTGTCGGTGCCGCTCGTCGTCGACGTGGGCGCCGGACCGAACTGGGAGCGCGCGCACTGACGCGCCGGGAGCACGGGCGATGCCGACAGATGCAGGAACACCGTTCGACGTCGCCGTCGTGATGTTCACCAAGCGCACCGGGCCGCTCGCGGCCGCGGTGCGCTCGGTATTCGCGCAGCAGTTCGACGGCCGCGTGCAGATCGTGGTCGGTGTCGACGGCGCGCAGGGCGACCGTGCGGCGCTCGCGGCGCTCGCGCGGGAGGTTCCGCCGACGATGAGGCTCACCGTCGTCGATCCCGGCTATTCGACCGCCCGGTCGCGCGGCGGTCTCTATGCACCGGAGGCGGGCGGCTCGCTGCGGACCGCGCTCTCGCTCCTCGCGAACGCGCGCCACGTCGCGTACCTGTCGGAGTTCGGCCGTTACGCGCCGAACCACCTCGACTTGCTGCGGAGCGCGATCGGCGACAAGGCCTGGGCGTTCACCGAGCGCTGGTACGTCGATGCGCGTTCGGGACAGGTGATCTGTCGCGACGCCTGGGAGTCGGTGGGCCCGGGCCGGGGCATCTACGGCCGGAGCGAAGGCGGTTTCGTGGCGGCCGACGCGCTCCTCGTCGACAAGCTGGCGTGCCACGGCGCGCTGCTCGCCTGGACCGAGGCCGACGCCCAGGGTCGCGGCGAGGACCGCCGGTTCTTTCGCGCCATCAAGGGGCTGCCCCACGGGTCGACCGGCGAGCCCACCGTGTACTCGGGCATCTTCCTCGAGGCGCAGCACCCGTTCATCCTCGCGCAGTTCCGGGCGGCCGGCGTGATGCTGGAGCGGCTGATGACGCTCACGCCCGAACTCAAGGCCGAGGTCGATCGCGCGCTCGGCGCTCAGCGCGACTACGCGGCCGGCGTGCGCAACACGCTGTCGGTGCAGGGCGTCGACTTCGTGAAGGGCAAGGGCGGCGCCTGAGCGCCGCGGCGGGCCACGCGCGCCGCTCCCGGGTTCCCCGGCACGGTCGCCGCGCTACGCGTCGAAGGTTTCGCGCCAGCTCGCGTACCAGCTTCCCGTCATCACCGGGATCAGGACGAGGAACCCCAGCGCGAAGGGAATCGCCGCGACGATGCACAGGCCGATCAGGATGAGGCCGTAGATCGCCATCGCGCCGAGGTTCTGCCAGCAGGCGCGGAAACTCTTCTTCATCGCGTCGATCGGCTCCTCGCCGTTCAGCGCGACGAGCGGGGGCGCGAACCAGCAGGCCATCGACACGAGCGCGGTGCCGATCAGCGCGATCGGCAGCACGAGGAACATCGAGAGGCCGAACGAACGCATCCTTGCCATGGCCATCTGCGACGAATCGGCCGTCAGCGCCGAGAAGAGGCCCGCGCCTCCGGCGACGCCGAGG
>DAOMBL010000358.1:0-4151 GCA_035427325.1 Casimicrobiaceae bacterium | reverse complement strand
GAGGAGGTCGGCCGCGGCGGCAGGACGACGCTCGCGGCGAGCGTCGGCGGCGCGCCGAAGGCCGCCGAGGACGCCCGCGCCGCCGGCGTGCCGCTGTACGCATCCCGCGCGGAGCTGTTCGCGAAGGAGAAACCCGAGGGCATCGTGCTCGCCACGCCCAACCAGATGCACGTCGAGCAGGGGCTCGAGTGCATCGCGGCCGGCGTGCCCGCGCTGATCGAGAAGCCGGTCGCGCACAGCGTCGCCGAGGGAGTGCGCCTGTGCGAAGCCGCCGAGCGCGCGGGCGCGAAGATCCTCGTCGGCCACCACCGACGGCACAGCCCGATCCTGCACCGGGCGGTCGGGATCGTGCGCTCCGGCGTGCTGGGACCGCTCGTCGGCGTCATCGGCAGCGCGGTGTTCTACAAGCCGGACGCCGACGGGTACTACGATGGGCCGAACGCGTGGCGCCGGCGCCCGGGCGGCGGGCCGATCCTCCTCAACCTGATCCACGAGATCGGGAACCTGCGGGCGATGGTGGGCGAGATCGCCGCGGTCGGGGCGTTCGCGTCGAACGCGACGCGCGGCTTCGAGGTCGAGGACACCGTCGCGATCAACCTGCGCTTTTCCAACGGCGCGCTCGGGACCTTCCTGCTGTCGGACACCGCGGCATCGCCGAAGAGCTGGGAGCAGACCGCGCGCGAGAACCTGGCGTACGCGGCGGTCGACGACGAGGACGCCTACACGATCATCGGCACGATGGGCTCGCTCGGCGTGCCGACGATGCGATTGCGGTGCTACGAGAAGGCGTCGGACCGTTCGTGGTTCAAGCCCTTCGTCACGCGCACCGAGCCGCTCGAGCGCGCCGATCCGCTCGCCGGACAGATCGAGCACTTCGCCGCGGTGATCCGCGGCGAGGCGGCACCGCTCGTCACCTGCCGCGACGGACTCGCCAACCTGCGCGTCACCGAGGCCGTCGTGGAGGCCGCCCGGACGGGCAGGCCGGTCGAGATCGCCTGAACGCGCCCCCAGGGAAAGCATGATCACCGGCAAGACGACGCTCGTCGCGCACATCGGCTACCCCACCGAGTCGTTCCGGGCGCCCACCATCTACAACCCGTGGTTCGAGAAGCACGGCGTCGACGCGGTCGTCGTGCCGATGGGCTGCCGGGCGGACGACTATCCGGCGTTCTTCCGGTCGCTGTTCCGGCTGACCAACATCCGCGGCGCGCTCGTCACGATGCCGCACAAGGTGACGACGGTCGGCCTGCTCGACGAAGCCAGCACCGCGGTGAAGATCGCGGGCTCCTGCAATGCCGTGCTGCTGCGCCCGGACGGCACGCTCGCAGGCGACATGTTCGACGGGACCGGATTCGTCCGCGGCCTCAGGCGCAAGGGCCTGCGGCTCGAGGGCGCCCGCTGCCTCGTCGTCGGTGCGGGCGGCGTCGGCTCGGCGATCGTCGCCTCGCCCGCGGGCGAGGGCGTGGGCGCGATCACGCTCGTCGACACGCACCGGGCGAGCGCGGAAGCGCTGGCCGCACGCGTCATCGCCCACCATCCGGCGGTGGCGGTCGAGGTCGGCCGCAACGATCCGGCGGGCTACGACCTCGTCGTCAACGCGACGCCGCTCGGCATGAAGCCCGACGATCCGCTGCCGTTCGACGTGTCGCGGCTCGCGCCGTCGACCTTCGTCGGCGAGGTCGTGATGAAGCAGGAGATCACGCCGCTGCTCGCGGCCGCGCGCGCGCGCGGCTGCCGCTACCAGGTCGGCACCGACATGCTGTTCGAGATGATCCCGGCCTACCTCGAGTTCTTCGGTTTCGGCACCGCGACGCCCGACGAACTGCGGGCGGTCGCGAAAGTCTCGTACTGAGTCCGCGGAATGGGTGTTGCCCACGTGAGCGGCGCGTCGCGCCGGTTCCGCGGCCCCGGTGCCGCGGGAGCCGGGGTCCGCCACGCCCCCGCGGTGGGCGCGAGCGGATCCGCCGCGCGGCCGCGTTGACGTTCCCCCGGAGTCCGACGATGTCCTCCGCGCCGCTTCCGCTCGCCGGCTATCGCGTCGTCGACTACAGCCATTTCATCGCCGGCCCGTTCCTGTCCCGCTGCCTCGCGGCGCTGGGCGCGGAGGTGATCAAGGTCGAACGACCGACGGCGGGCGACCCCGGCCGCGCGCATCCGTACTTCATCGGCGGGCAGAGCGGCTACTACCTGCAGCAGAACATGGGCAAGCAGGGGCTGTGCGTCGACGTCCGGGATCCGCGCGGACTCGACCTCCTGTACCGGCTCGTCGACACCGCCGACGTGTTCGTCGAGAACTACCGGCCCGGAACGATGGGGCGGCTCGGCCTGGGTTATGCGGACCTGTCGGCGCGCAACTCGGGTCTCGTCTACTGCTCGATCTCGGCCAATGGCCACACGGGCCCCGACGCCGCGCAGGCGGGCTATGGACTCATCGCGGAGGCGAAGTGCGGCGCGATGGCGATGCTGGGCGAGCCCGGCGCGCCGCCGCCGCTGTTCCGCATCGCGCTGGCCGACATGGTCACCGGCATCCACGGCGCGACCGCGGTGTGCGCGGCGCTGCTGGGGCGCGCGAAGTCCGGTCGCGGCCAGCACATCGACCTCGCGCTCTACGACACGATGGTGTCGATGCACGAGTACGCGGTGCAGTGCTACACGCTCTCCGGCGGGACCGAGATCCCGGTGCAGACGGGGCACGACCTGCCGCAGTCGACGCTCTACGGCGTGTTCGAGGGCCGCGACGGCTACTTCGTGATCGCCGCGCAGGTCGACGACGCGTGGAAGCGTCTCGCGCGCGTCGTCGGCGGGGACGCGCTCGCGGCGGACACGCGCTTCCACGACCAGGAGGGCCGCAACGCGCACCGCGACGTCATCCTGCCGATCGTGCGCGCGTGGGCGACGGCCCAGCCGTCGGTCGCCGCCTGCCTCGCCGCGCTGGAGGCGGCCTCGGTGCCCTGCGCGAAGGTGCAGCGGATCGACGAGGTGGTCGCCGACCCGCAGATCCTCGCGCGCGGCATGATCGTCGAGCAGGACCATCCGGTGCTGGGGCGCATCCGCCTGCCCAACCTGCCGTTCCGGCTCTCCGGATGCGACACCACGCCGCGCTCGCCGGCGCCGCTGCTCGGCCAGCACAACCGCGAGATCGCGGGGGCGCTCGGGTTCCGCGCCGACGAGGTCGACGCGATGATCGCCGACGGCGTGCTGTACGCCGAGGAGGCGGTCGCGCGCGTCGCGGCCGCGCGCTGAGGGGACGACGATGACCGACCGCTACGGATTGTTCGGCAACCCGATCCGCCACAGCAAGTCGCCCGAAATCCACGGCGCGTTCGCGCGCGCGACCGGGCAGGACATGGGCTACGAACTGCTCGAGGCGCCGCCCGACGGCTTCGCGGCGGCGGTCGCGGCCTTCCGCGCGCTCGGTGCGCGCGGCGCCAACGTCACGATGCCGTTCAAGCTGGAGGCCTTCGCGCTCGCCGCCGATCGCTCCGCGCGCTGCGAGGTCGCCGGAGCCTGCAATGCGCTCAGGTTCGACGGCGACCGTGTCCACGGCGACAACTTCGACGGCGTGGGGCTCGTCAACGACATCGTGCGCAACCTGGGCGTCGAACTCGCCGGCCGCCGCGTGCTCGTGCTGGGCGCGGGCGGCGCCGCGCGCGGGGCGCTGTTGCCGATCCTCGACGCCGGTGCGGCGCGCGTCGTCGTCGCCAACCGCTCGGTGGACCGGGCGCTCGCGCTGCGCGACCGGCTGGCCGGGTACGCGAACGTCGTCGCCGGCGGCTACGGGGACCTGGGCGGTGCCGCGTTCGACGTCGTCGTCAATGCGACGTCG
The DNA here is from genome assembly GCA_035427325.1 of Casimicrobiaceae bacterium. GTDB lineage: Bacteria > Pseudomonadota > Gammaproteobacteria > Burkholderiales > Casimicrobiaceae > VBCG01. The sequence goes on along the minus strand of DAOMBL010000358.1, from coordinate 325 downwards.
ACGAGCATGCGCGGCGAACGGCCACCGGTGCCACGCAGCGCGTTCGCTCCCGGCTGCCTCGCCTACGACGTCGTGTACGGCAAGGGCCTCGGTCCGTTTCTCGCGCTCGCCCGCGACGCGGGGGCCGGGAAGCTCGCCGACGGCATCGGCATGCTCTACGAACAGGCGGCCGAGGCGTTCGTGTGGTGGCGCGGCGTGCGACCGGCCACCCGCGAGCTGATCGCCGCGCACTCCGTTCCGCTCGCGTACGGGGGGCGATCCGGCCGCCCGCCGCGCGCCGCGCCACCGCGGCGTGCTGGTCGGCCGGGTGGCGCGCGTGCTGCCC
>DAOMBL010000357.1:0-4154 GCA_035427325.1 Casimicrobiaceae bacterium | reverse complement strand
CGCGGCGGCGCTCTGGTTCGCGTTGCGCCGCATCCGCCGAGGCCTCGACCACGGCTCCGCCCCCTGATCGGCGACAGGCCGATCCGGTATTCTCCGCGGTTCGCCTCCCTTGGAAATCGGCATGGACGACGCGCACTTCGCCCGCATGGCCGCGAGCCTCGAGCACCGCGGCGACGGCCGCCTGCCGGGCCTCGTCGGCTACCGCTTCGTGTCGGTCGTGCGCGGCCGGCTCGACGCCGAACTCGACGTCCGCCCCGAACTCCTCGCGCCGAACGGCTACCTGCATGCCGCGACCGTGATCGCGCTCGCGGACACCGCGTGCGGCTACGGCTGCCTCGCGCACCTGCCCGACGACGGGCACAACTTCACGACGATCGAGCTCAAGTGCAATTTCCTGTCGACCGCGCGCGAGGGCACGCTCGCCTGCGTGGCGACCGCGACGCACCTCGGCCGCACGACGCAGGTGTGGGACGCGATCGTGACGCGCAAGGCCGACGGGGCGAAGCTCGCGCTGTTCCGCTGCACGCAGATGGTGCTGCCGCCGCGCCGGGGGGGGACGTGAGCGGGGGAGCGCTGCCCGACGACGGCTCGCGCGCACGGCACGTCGAGTGCCTCGCCGGAGGGCGCCTGCACCGTCTCGCCTACCGCGAGTGGGGCGAGCCGAGCAACCCGCGCGTCGTCGTGTGCGTGCACGCGCTGACGCGCCAGTCGCGCGACTTCGGCCCGCTCGCCCGCGCGCTCGCTCCTCGCTGGCGGGTCGTGGCGCCCGACATGCCGGGGCGCGGCGCGAGCGACCGGCTGCACGATCCGATGCTCTACCAGGTGCCGACCTACGTCGCCGACGCGGTCACGCTGCTCGCGCGACTCGACGTCGAGGAGGTGGCCTGGGTCGGCATCTCGCTCGGCGCGCTGATGGGCATGACGATCGCGGCGATGGACCGCACGCCGATCCGCCGGATGGTCGTGAGCGACGCCGGGCCGGCGCTCGCGCGCGCCGCGCTCGAACGCATCGCGAGCTACGTCGGCGTCGCGACGTCGTTCCCGACCTACGAAGCCGCGTTCGCCGCGATCCGCGCGATCAGCGAGCCTTTCGGTCCGCACAGCGAGGCCGAGTGGCGCTTCCTCGTCGACAACGTGCTGGTGCGCCGCGAGGACGGCACCTGGACGCTGCACTACGACCCGGCAATCGGGATCCCGTTCCGCGAAGGGCTCAAGGTTCCCGGCGACGTCGACCTGTGGAGCCTCTGGGACGCGATCCGCGCGCCGACCCTCGTGTTGCGCGGCGAGCGCTCGGACCTCCTCGCGGCGGACACCGCGCGGCAGATGACGCTGCGCGGGCCGAAGGCGGAACTCGTCACGCTGCCCGGCGTCGGGCATGCGCCGACGCTCGTGCCGACCTCGCAGATCGAACTCGTTCGCGAGTATCTCGAGGCAGGGAAGGCGTAGTCAGTCCCCAATCCGGGCGTGATCTCCGGACCTGCGGAGTCCGGACGCAGAAGCGAGGTCGACCGACGCAGGTAGCCGATCACGCCGGCGAGCGAGCCGGTGCGCGAGGTCGCAGCCTCGCCGCGTCGGGCGATCGCGGTGGCGAACTTCCTCCCGATGTCGTCGCCGCCGGCCCGCTTGCGCATGTGCCGGTCCGGCACATGGCGGAGCGTTGAGTCAGAGCGACAGCTGCGGGCCGGGAGGCGGAGTCCCGCCCCGACGGCCGGGCGGGCCTGCCTGTTCGAGAACATGACGCTCCGCGGCGACGGAAGGCACGGAACCTTGCGTGTTCGTGCGGCGACTCCGATGCGTACTCGTGGGGCACGGTGGCCCGGTGTTCGCGGGCCGCGGGCACGGTTCCTGAGTTCGACCGATCGCGGTGCCTTGCGCTCGCCTCTCGGCCGTTCGGCCGATCGCGGGAGAGGCGGGTTGCGCGCAACGATCGCGCGATGGGTCCGCTCTCGATCCGTGCGCCGCCCTCGGCACTGCCGTTCGCGCTGGTCGCGTATGCCGCCGGTGTCGGTCTCCTGCAGACGCAGGCTGCGTTGCCGCCGATGCCGTGGGCGTGGCTCGCCGCCGGCATCGCGATCGCTTTCGCCTCGACCCGGGCGTGGGTCGCATCGGGCGGTGGCGCATCCAAAGGGTGGTCGCGGCTCGTCGCGATGGGTCTCGCCGCGGCGCTCTCGGGATTCGGCTACGCGGCGTGGCGCGCCGAGGTGCGGCTCGCCGATGCGCTGCCGGCCGAGTGGGAAGGGCGCGACATCGTGATCGTCGGCGTCGTCGACGACCTGCCCGACGTCTCGCCACGGGGCGCGCGCTTCGCACTGGCCGTGGAGCGTGTCGAGACTCCGGACGCGATGGTTCCGTCACGGGTGTCGCTGTCGTGGATGGCGGCGAGCGAAGTCGATGCCCGGACGCGAGTCGGTGCGACGCCGCGGCCCGCGGCAGGCCCCGCAGCGCGGCTTTCCACCTCCGCAGCCGAGACCGAATCCGGCGGCGACGGTCCGCAAGTGGCTGCGGGGGAACGCTGGCGGCTCGTCGTGCGACTGAAGCGTCCGCACGGGTACGCGAACCCGGGCGGCTTCGATCTCGAAGCGTGGCTTCTCGAGCGCAACCTGCGCGCGACCGGCTACGTCCGGACGAGCGATCGCAACGAGCGGCTCGATGCGTTCGCCGCGCGTCCGCGCGACGTCGTGCAGCGTGCGCGCGAGCGCGTACGTTCGCGCATCGCGGCCACGCTGGCGGGTGCGCCGCACGCCGGCGTGGTGACAGCACTTGCGATCGGCGACCAGCGGGCGATCTCCGACCGCGCGTGGACGGTGTTCAACCGCACCGGCGTCGGGCACCTGGTCAGCGTGTCGGGATTGCACGTGACCGCGCTCGCCGCGCTCGCGGCGTGGGCGATCGCCCGCGTTGCGCGGCTGTCGGTGCGGCTGACCGATCGCCTGCCGGCCCGAAGTGTCGGCGCGATCGCCGGCGTCGTCGCGGCGGGCGTCTACACGCTCCTCGCCGGAGCGGAAGTGCCGGCGCTGCGCACCTTCGTGATGCTGGCGACCGGAGCGTGCGCACTCGTCGTGCTGCGCCAGGGGAGCTTCGCCGTGGCTTGGGCATGGGCGCTCGCCGTCGTGCTCGTCGTCGACCCCTGGGCGGTGCTCGCGCCTGGCTTCTGGCTCTCCTACGGCGCGGTCGCTGTACTGATCTACGCCGGCGCCGGCCGCGTGAGCCCGCCGCGTCCCGCGACGTGGCGCGCACGCGTCGCAGCATCCCTGCGCGAAGGGGCGCGTACGCAGTGGGCCGTGACCGTGGGCCTCGTGCCCTTCGCGCTCGCGCTGTTCGGGCAGGTGTCGCTGGTCTCGCCGGTCGCGAACGCCGTGGCGATCCCGGTGGTGACCTTCGCCGTCGTCCCGTTCGCCGTGGCCGGCGTCTTCGTGCCGCTCGACGCCTGCTTCCACGTGGCGCACGCGCTCCTCGTGCCGCTGATGGCGCTCCTGTCCGGACTTGCGGCGCTGCCCGGCGCCGCGTGGGCGCAACACGCACCTGCGGGGTGGACGCTCGCGGCAGCCGCGTTCGGCGTCCTCTGGCTGCTCGCGCCGCGCGGCGTGCCGGGGCGCGCGCTCGGAGCGCTGTGGCTCGCGCCGCTCACGCTCGTGGTGCCCGAGGCGCCCCCGGAGGGCGTGGCGCGCGTCACCGTGCTCGACGTGGGGCAGGGACTCGCGGTGGTCGTGCGTACGCGCGCGCACACGCTGGTCTACGACACCGGACCGCCCTGGACCGAGACCGCCGACGCGGGCTCGCGCATCGTCGCGCCGTTCCTGAGGCGCGAAGGGATCGCACAGGTCGATGCGCTCGTCGTGAGCCACGGCGATGCCGACCACGCGGGCGGCGCAGCCTCGCTGCTCGCCTCCGTTCCGGTGGTCCGGATGCTGTCCTCGCTTCCGGACGACCATCGGCTGGTCGCGCTGCGCGCCGAGCGGGACGCGCATGTCGAGCGTTGCGCCGCCGGCACGCGCTGGACCTGGGACGGCGTCGCGTTCGAATTGCTGCATCCGCCTCCCGGGCGGTTCGACGAGCCGGGCGTGACGGCGAACGACTTTTCCTTCGTGGTCCTTGTGCGCGCAGCCGCGGCGCGCGTGCTCCTCGCGGGCGACATCGAGGCACGGCGCGAAGCC
>DAOMBL010000356.1:0-4217 GCA_035427325.1 Casimicrobiaceae bacterium | reverse complement strand
CCGAGGGCGCTCGCGGCGGCGCTCGCGTCGCAGCGCGTGTCCGTGATGTTCATCACCACGGCGCTGTTCAACTCGGTCGCGCGTGCGTTGCCGGGAGCCTTCGCGCCGTTGCGATGCGTGCTCTTCGGCGGCGAGGCGGTCGAGCCGCACTGGGTTCGCGCAGTCCTGCGCGCCGGACCGCCGGCGCGCCTGCTGCACGTGTACGGTCCGACAGAGGCGACCACGTTCGCGAGCTGGCACGAGGTCCGAGCGGTGGACGAAGACCGCGCGACGGTGCCCATCGGCCGCCCGATCGCGCACACCGACGCGTACGTGCTGCGAACCGACGGCGAACTCGCCGCGGTTGGCGAGGCCGGCGAACTGTGGCTCGGCGGTCCCGGGCTCGCGATGGGTTACCTGGGGCGGCCTGACCTCACCGCGGAACGCTTCGTCGACCGCGAGATGCCGGGATCCGGGCGGCGGCGTCTCTACCGTACCGGCGACCGGGTGCGCTTACGCGACGACGGAGCGATCGAGTACCTCGGCCGGCTCGACCGCCAGGTCAAGGTCCGGGGGCACCGCATCGAACTCGACGAGGTCGAATCGGCGCTCGCCGAACTCCCCTCGGTGCGCGAGGCGGTCGTGGAACTCGCCGGCGCGACCGCGGACACGCGACAGGTCGTGGCCTGGGTCGTACCGGCCGACGCGACGGGGGCTCCCCCGAACCTGCTGCGCGAACTCAGGAAGCGCCTGCCCGACTACATGCTGCCGGGAGCGATCGTCTGGATGCGGCGGCTGCCGCTCAACGCGAACGGCAAGATCGATCGCCGCGCTCTGCCTCCGCCGGGCGACACCGCGCAGCCGAACGCAGGTGTGCGCGTCGAGCCGCGCGACATGTTCGAGAGCGTGATCGCCGACCTCTGGCGCGAACTGCTCGGCGTGCGCGTAGGCGTCCACGACCATTTCTTCGAGGTCGGCGGACACTCGCTGCTGGCGGCGCGACTCGTCGACGCGATCGAGCAGCGGACCGGCTATGCGCTGCCGCTCACTGCGATGTTCACCGACGACACGGTCGCGGGACTCGCGAGCGCGATCCGCGCGGGCGCTCGCGCGCCGGCCGATCCGATCCATCGGGTGAACGAAGGAGGCACCCGGCGGCCGTTCGTCTACCTCCACGGCGACTTCACCGGCGGAGGCTTCTACAGCCAGACCTTCGCCCGCGCGCTCGGCGCGGATCAGCCGACCTTCATCGTGCATCCGCACGGCCTGGTCGACGCGGCCATCCCCGACACGATCGAGGCCATGGCGCGCGAGCGGCTCGAGGCGCTGCTTGCCGTGCAGCCCGTCGGCCCCTATCTGCTGGGGGGACACTGTGCGGGCGGACTCGTCGCCTTCGAAATGGCGCGCCAGCTCGAGGCGCGCGGCGAGTCGGTGCTCTCCGTCGTGCTGATCGAAGCCGTCGCTCCCGATCCCGGCAAGGAGCGCGACGACGATGCCGGCGGATACGTGAAGATCGACGGGGACGGGCGGGCACAGGTGCTCGAACCGCGCGACCGGCTCTCCGATGCCGAACTGCGCTATGCCCGGGCGATCGACCGCTACGCGGCGTCCCGGTATGACGGTCACGTCGTGGTCGTGCGCGCGCAGCACCGGCTGCGCGCGATGCCCGAGGACATGGGGTGGGGCGCCTATGCGGGTTCGGTCGAGTGCCACGTCCTGCCCGGAACGCATTCGACGATCCTCACCGAGCGCATCGGCGACATCGCGGCACTGGTGCGTGGCGCACTCGCACGCGCGACCGGGGACACGATGTGACCGGCAGCGCGCGTCGTGACGGAGCCTGAACGCGTGGCTGCGCCCGCCGATCGCGCCTGGCCGCACGTTCCGCTCGCCGTCGTCGAACGCGGCGGGCGGGTCGAGAGCGTGCACGCAGGGTCGGTCGCGGTCGTCGACGCGGACGGGCGGCTGGTCGCATCGGCCGGCGATCCCGGCTACGTCTCGTTCACGCGCAGTTCGCTCAAGCCGCTGCAGGCGCTGCCTTTCGTCGCCGCCGGGGGGCCGGCGAGGTTCGGCCTGTCGGGCGAGCAGGTGGCGCTTCTCTGCGCGAGCCATTCCGGGGAGGCGCGACACCAGGCCGCGGTCGCGGACCTGCTGGCTCGCGCCGGGTGTTCGGCGGCGGACCTCGCGTGCGGAACGCACGCGCCGTTCGTCTACGACGCGCTGGGCGAGCCTCCGCCTCCGCCCCCGTATTCGCCTCTCGGACACAACTGCTCGGGCAAGCACGCCGGAATGCTCGCCTGCTGCGTCCTGCACGGGTGGTCCTGCGCGGACTATCTCGACGTGGACCACCCGTTGCAGCAGTCGATTCGAAACGCGGTCGCCCGCCTCGCGGACGCCTCCGCCGGCGACCTCGTGCCCGTGATCGACGGCTGCTCGGCACCGAACTACGCCCTGCCGCTCTCGGGATTGGCGCGGGCGTTCGCGCGCGTGGCCTCCGGCCGGGCTGGATCGGACAGCGCGGCCTGCCGGACGCTTTCCGACGCGATGGTCGCGCACCCGGAGTTCGTCTCGGGGACCGGAGGCGGGGACCTGGCGCTGATGCGCGCCGGCCGCGGTGCCTGGATCGCGAAGGTCGGCGCCGAAGGCGTGCAGGCGATCGGCCTCCGGACCCGGGGTCTCGGAATTGCCCTCAAGGTGGTTGACGGCAGCAGCCGCGCCCGGCTCGCGATCGCGGTCGGGGTGCTGGACGCTCTCGGCGTCCTCGAGGGTCCTTCGAGGACGGAACTGCTGCCGTTCTCCGCGCAGGTGCTGCACAATGCGCGCGGAATGGCCGTGGGCGCCCTTCGAAGCGTCGTTGTCCTGGACAAACGACCGGCGCCTCGTGGTTTCGATGACCCGTCCGGTACCCGGTGAACTCGGCGCCTTTTGGGTGGTCTGTGTTCGCAAGCGCGCGTCCGGCGACCGCGGAGGGCGGCCGTCCGGATCCGGTGACGGGTCGATTCCGGACTCGCGCCTGCCGGCCGGCGGGCATGACCAACGGGCCCTTCGGGAAGAGCAGACCGGCGGATGGGTGATCGAGAAGTCGACCAGCAGCTGGTCGAGCGGGCGCAGAGGGGAGACAAGCGCGCGTTCGAGCTGCTGGTGATGAAGTACCAGCGCAAGCTGGGGCGGCTGTTGTCGCGGATGGTGCGCGACCCGGGCGAGGTCGAGGACGTGACGCAGGAGGCGTTCATCAAGGCCTACCGGGCGCTCCCGAACTTCCGGGGCGAGAGCGCGTTCTACACGTGGCTCTATCGCATCGCGATCAACACCGCGAAGAACTACCTGGTCGCGCTCGGGCGCCGGGCTCCCACGTCGACGGAGTTCGATCACGAGGAGGCCGAGTCGTTCGAGGAAGCGGTGGGGTTGCGGGACGCCGCGACGCCCGAGGGCGAACTCCTGGGAAGGGAGATCGCGCAGACGGTGAACAAGGCGATGGACGCGTTGCCCGAGGACCTGCGGACCGCGATCTCGCTGCGCGAGATCGAGGGCCTGAGCTACGAAGAGATCGCGAACGTGATGAACTGCCCGATCGGCACCGTGCGCTCCCGGATCTTCCGGGCGCGCGAGGCGATCGCCGCGGACCTGCGGCCGCTGCTCGGGACGGACGAGAACCGGAGATGGTGATGAACGAGGACATTTCGCGCCTGATGGACGGCGAGGTCGACGACGACGCAACCGACCGGATTCTCGGCGCGATGAAGGGCTCCGGCGCGGTCGCGACCTGGGCGTGCTACCACGCGATCGGCGATGCGCTGCGCGGGGAATGCTCGTTCGCGCCGCGCGTGTCACGACGGATCGCCGTCGCGCTCGCGCAGGAACCCACTGTGCTCGCGCCGCGTGCACGCGGCGAGCGCCCGGTGGCCTGGGCCTGGGCGGCCGCGGCAACCGTGGCGGCGGTGGCCGTCGTCGGCTGGACCGCGATCTCCTCCACCGACGCGCCGAACCAGGCGGTCGCGTTCGCGCGCGACGCCGCGGCGATGCGGTCCGAGGCGCTGCGTCCGCAGGTGATTCCCGCGGATTACCTGACGGCGCACAGCGACTTCTCGCCGTCGACGCCGATCCAGCGTGTCTCGCCGATCCAGCGCGCGGACTTCGTGCCGGTCCAGGCGCCGGCACGATGATCCGGGGCGACGCGCCACCCGCCGCGGCATTCGGGCGGATCGCCCGCGGCGCCGCCGCGATCGCCGCGGTGGGCG
>DAOMBL010000355.1:0-4232 GCA_035427325.1 Casimicrobiaceae bacterium | reverse complement strand
GATCGCGGATCATCCGGGGGATTCTACGCGGCGGCGGCGCGTGGAACCGCGCGCGGCCGGGCTCAGGCTCCGACGAGTTCGGCCGCCCGGCGCGCGAACGCGGACGCGAGCTTGCCGGTCTCGGCCGCATCGTCGGACGCCGCGTTGCCGGCCGCCGCACGCGCCGCGATGCCCTCGAAGATCACCGCGAAGCGGAACAGCGCGAACGCGACGTGGAACGGCGCGATGCCATCGTCGCGCCCGGCGGCGCGCAGGTAATGCGCGACGTAATCCTCGAGCGACGGGATACCGAGCGGGTCGAGGTCGAGGCCGCGGATGCCGCCGTACTCGTCGGGTCGCGTGTGCCACGCCATCGCGTTGAAGCCCAGGTCCGCGAGCGGATGGCCGAGCGTCGAGAGTTCCCAGTCGAGCACGCCGACCACACGCGGCTCGACCGGCTCGAACATCAGGTTGCCGATCCGGAAGTCGCCGTGGCAGATCGCGACTTCCTCGCCTTCGGGAAGGTGGGCCGGCAGCCACGCGATGAGGCGATCGAGCGCCGGATTCGCGCGCGTGCGCGAGGCTTCCCACTGCTTCGACCAGCGCGCGACCTGGCGCGCGAAATAGTTGCCGGGCCTGCCGTAGTCGGCGAGGCCGACCGCGGCCGGGTCGACGCGGTGGAGCGAGGCGAGCGTCTCGGCCATCGAGCGGTACATCGCGGTCCGCTCCGCGGGGTCGAGGCCGGGCAGCGCGTGCGCCGCGAACACGCGGCCCGCGAGCCTCTCCATCAGGTAGAACGGCGTGCCGACGACGTCGCGCTCCGCATGGAACAGCACGACGCGCGGCACCGGGACTCCGGTCGAAGCGAGCGCGCGCATCACCTTGTACTCGCGGTCGATCGCGTGCGCGGACGGCAGGAGCTCGCCCGGCGGCTGCTTGCGCAGCACCAGCGCCCGGTCGTCGAAGTCGACGTAGAACGTCGGATTGGATTGCCCGCTGCCGATCCGCGCGAGGTGCATCTCGCCGGAGAGCCCGGACACCGCGCCGCGCAGGAACGCGTCGAGCCGAGCCGCGTCGAAGCCGGCGGCGCGCGCGACCGATCGCGTCGCCTCGTTCAAGCGGCGGGCGACCGCTTCGGGCGATCGACGTGGTTCCAATCGAAGAACGCGTCCGGCGACGTGGCGAGGTTGCGCGCGACGACCATCCGGTGCACCTCGGAGGCGCCGTCGACGAGCCGGGCCTGCCGCGCGTAACGGTAGATCCACTCGAGCGGCGTGTCCTTCGAGTAGCCGAGCCCGCCGCAGAGCTGGATCGCGGTGTCGGCCGCGCGGTGCAGCGCATCGGCGACCTGCACCTTCGCCATCGACAGCTCGGTGCGCGCCATGCCGCCCGCGTCGAGCCGCGTCGCCGCCTGCATCACGAGCAGGCGTCCGATGCGAAGCGGCATCGCTGCGTCGCCCATCAGCAGCTGCACCGATTCGCGGTCCGCGAGGCGCGCTCCGCCGCTCATGCGCCGTCCGATGTACTCGCCCGCGATCTCGAGGCTGCGCCGCGCGAGGCCGAGCCAGCGCATGCAGTGGGTGAGGCGCGCCGGCCCCAGCCGGATCTGCGCCACCTTGAGACCGTCGCCCACGCCGAGCAGCCGGTTCCCGTCGGGGATCTCGAGTCCCTCGAAGACGAGCTCGCCGTGGCCGCCGTGTTCCTCCGGGCCCATGATCGGGATCCGGCGCAGGAGCCGCCAGCCGGGATCGTCGCGGTGGAACATGAACGCGGTGTGTCCCCTGCGCGCGTCGTCGGACGTGCGCGCGATGAGCAGGAAGTGTTCCGCCGCGGCGGCGCCGGTGATGAACCACTTGTGCCCGTGCACGACCCATCGGTCGCCGCGGCGCTCCGCGGTCGTGCGGATCATCGAGGGATCGGATCCGCCGCCCGGATGCGGTTCGGTCATCACGAACGACGAGCGCACGCGGCCGTCGACGATCGGCTGCAGCCAGCGCGCCTTCTGCGCCTCCGTGCCCACGCGCTCGAGCACCATCATGTTGCCGTCGTCGGGCGCCGCGCTGTTGAACGTCGCCGGCCCGAAGATCGAGCGGTTCATCTCCTCGTAGCAGGCGGCCATGCCGACGAACGACGCTCCGCCGCCGCCGCGGGCCTTCGGCGACTGCAGCGCCCACAGGCCCGCCGCGCGCGCCTCGGCGCGCATCCGCACGAGCACGTCCTCGCGAACGTTCTCATGCTCGTCGTAGTTCGCGCGATCCGCCTCGAGCGGAATCAGCTTCGCGTCGACGAACGCGCGCACGCGCCGCCGAAGGTCGTCGGTCGACGGATCGAGCGTGAAGTCCATGGCGCCTCCTCGGGCGCAGTGTACCGAACCCGGCCGGAGGCTCGCCGCGGGCAACCGGAACGGCCGGGGCGGACGACGCCGAGGCGGCGAAGCGCTATCGCTCGTGAAACACGTGCGGCGCCTTGCCGGTCGCGGTGCGCCGCGGCGCCTCGCGCACCACGCGCAGCACGCCGCCTTCGCGCCACTGCAGCTCCATCAGGCGCTCGCCGCCGTCGCCCCCGCCGATCGCGTCGAGGAACGCGTCCTGCACGCGAGGCAGGTCGAGCGGGCCGATCGCCGGATCGACGACGAGCGCCACCTCGGGGCGCCCGTCCGCTCCGTCCATGCGCTCGACGATCTGCCAGTCGCCAGGCCGCCCGCCGAACGCCGCGGGCATCGTCTCCTCGAGCACCCGGATCACGTCGACGTCGAGGAAGGTGATCCCGCCCGCGGTCAGCTTGTCGAACGAGCGCACGTCGCGGACGTGCGTCCGCCAGCCCTCCCGTTCGAGTCCGCAGCCGCACGCGGCCGTCGACACGGTCGCGCGGTCGCCGAGGCAGACGTTCAGGAGCCGCAACGGCGCGCTCGGCAGGAGCGAAGTCAGGAGCATCGCGTCGCGCGGGACGCCCGGCGCCTCCTCGCCCGGGCCGGGCTGCACGAGGGCGTGGCGGTCGTCGAGGAAATGCATGTCGTCGGGAGCGCTCGCGTGTGCGCACGCGTACGCGAGGATGTCCGTCTCGGTCGCGCCCATCCTCGGCAGCGCCACGGCGCCCGAGGCTTCCACCACGGCGCGCCGCGCTGCGGTCGTCGGCTCGCCGCCCATCGTGAAGCGCGTCCCGCGGATGTCGACGCCGGCCTTCGCCGCGTCCTGGCACAGCCGGACCGCGGTGCTCGCATAGCCCCACAGGTGCGGCGTGCGGCCGCTCGCGAGCACCGCGGCGATCCAGCGCAGCACGTTCGACGGATCGTCGAGTGGCGCATGGGTCGCCGCCGGCAGCGGCACGCCGGCGACGATGCTCCCCGCGCGCAGCGCCCTCGCGCCCCATCGATAGCGCGGGGAAAGGCCGGGCGCGTCGATCCGGGTGGGCGTGAACCAGCGCTCGGGCGGCCGCCCGCCCTTCGCGAACTCGAGCGGATTGGTGACCGAGGTGCTGCCGGGAAAGCCGTGGTGCGCGTGGACGAAGTCCCGCGCGCCGTGGGCTTCGAGCGTCAGGTGCGTGTCCACCGCGTGGTCGCGCACGAAAGCGAGGTCGATCGGAACCGGCGTGCGCGCTCCGCGGCTGCCCGACGTCTCGGCGAGGCCGTGCACGCTGGCGCGAGGATTCACGAGCGAGGCCGGGTCGACCGTGAACGCGAGGCTGCCGCGCACCACGGGCCGGCGGCCCTTGAACTCGTCGCAGTTCAGGTAGACACCGGCGCGGTACAGCATCGCGAGGGCGCCTTCGACACCCCGCGCCCGCGAAGCCTCGGCGACCTCGTCGATCGCGCAGCCGGCGTGGCGAAGCAGGCGTGCATAGGGCGAGTCCGGGATCGCGAGCGCGAGCCGCGTCGCGTCGAGGAAGCGTGCCTCCCGCTGCGCGAAGCGCCCGCGCACCTCCGCGCGCATCGCTTCGAGCGTCATCGGCGTGCGCAGGAAACGCGGCAACGCCGCGAGGAAGCGCAGGCCGACCGCCAGATCGTCGCGCGTGAACCCGGTCATGCCGGCGTGGCGCGCAGCGGCGGCCGGCCTGCGCAGGCGGGACCGTCCGGCGCAAAGACAAACGGCAGCGGTCGCCCGCTGCCGTCGCCCTGTTTCACCGTGCGAGCCGGGTCAGTCGACACGAACCTCGACGCGCCGTGCTTCGGCGTTCGTCGCGCCCGAACCCTCCGAGCCGACGGGCTTCTGCATGTCGAAGCGATCGTCGCCGACGCCCGCGGCTGACCCCGCCCG
>DAOMBL010000354.1:0-4265 GCA_035427325.1 Casimicrobiaceae bacterium | reverse complement strand
CGCGGCACGCGTCGGCGACGCGATCCGGCCGGGCGACACGCTCTACACGATCCACGCGAGCGCGTCGGCCGAACTCGAGGCGGCCGCCGACCTCGCCACGAACGACAGCGGCATACGCTGACCCATTCCAACCCGGCGCGGGGCGCGATGCGCCCGTTCGCCGGAACCAGAGCGCACAGCGAACCACGACGTTCCCACCCAACCTCAAGGAAGCCGCCATGAGACGCACGATGATCGCCGCCGCCCTCGCCCTCGCGACCGCCCTTCCGGGCACCGTGGCGCTGGGACAGTCCAACGCACCGATGAAGGTCACGCTCGCCGGCGGGTCGGTCGGCGGAGCCTGGAGCGCCGCCGGCAACGCGATCGGCGAGACGCTCCGCCGCGCCTATCCGAACACGTCGTTCACCTACGAGCCCGGGCGCGAGCAGTCGAACATCCTCTTGGTGTCGCAGGGCCGGGTCCAGCTCGGCATCGCGCACGCGCAGCTCGCGGGCCGCGCCGCGGCCGGCGGCGAGCCGTTCAAGCAGCCGGTCACCAACCTCCGCGCGATCGCGGTCATCGATCCGCAGGCGGCGATGCAGGTGTTCGCGCGCGCCGGCTCGTCGTTCGAGAGCTTCGAGCAGATCCGCCGCGACAGGAAGCCGCTCCACGTCGCGCTGAACCAGCGCGGCACGATGATGGCGCTCGCGGGCGAGGAACTGCTCGCCGCCAACGGCATCTCGATCAAGGATCTCGAAGCCTGGGGCGGCCGCATCAACTACGTTCCGTTCAACGAGGGCCTCGAGATGATGAAGAACAAGCAGGTCGACCTCATCGTCAACCTGCTGGCCTTCCCGTCCGGGCAGGTGAACTCGGCGACCCGCGAGATGCAGGTCAAGATGGTGGGTCTGTCGCCCGAGACCGTCGCCAAGCTCGACAAGTCGCTCGGCATGCTCCCGATCGAGATTCCGGCGAAGACCTACGACTTCCAATCCGGCAATGTCGCGTCGTCCACGGCGACCGTCGTGCTCTTCGCGAGCGCGTCGATGAGCGACGAGGACGCGGGCAAGATCGTCGACGCGATGCTGAAGAACATGGACTACCTGCGCCAGGCGCACGCGATGATGCGCCACCTCGACCCCGCGGGGCTCGTCAAGGTCGCCCCGCTGAAGCTGCACCCGGGCGCCGAGAAGGCCTACCGGGCCGCCGGCGTGCTCAAGTAAGCTGTGCCCGCGGCTCCCCGGCGCGGCCGGGGAGCCCTCTTCGCTCCGCCACTCGCCTTCGGGGAGTCGTCGATGAGAGCCTACGACTGGATCGCGCGCGGGCGCCCGCGGGAGAACGGCCCCCTGGGCCGCGCGCTGCTGACCGCCGTGTCCCTCGCGCTCGCCGCGCTGCTGATGGCGATGGCGTTCGGCGTCTACGTGGACCGCGCGCTCGCGCTGCAGTTCTTCGTCTGCGGCATGCTGACGCTCGCGTTCCTGACCGTCACCGGGAACCCGCGCCGCCCCACCGGTCCCACGGTCGCGTCGTGGCTGCTGATCGCGGCGGCCTGGGCGGCGTGCGCGTACTTCGTGGCGATGCACGACGTCCACGCGAAGCGCATCCCGCTGGTCGACGAACTCTCCGCCGCGGACATGATCGCCGCGATCACGCTCGCGGTCCTCGTGCTGGAGGCGACGCGCCGGTGCATCGGGATGACGCTCGTCGTGCTGGTCCTGGGCTTCCTCGCCTACGGCATCTGGGGCGACCGCCTGCCCGGGGCCTTCTCGCACCGCGCCCTGAGCTCGCAGGAGATCGTCGACCACCTGGTGTTCTCGTCGAGCGGCCTGATGGGACCGGCGCTCGAGGTCGCCGCCTTCCTCGTGTTCGTGTTCGTCGTGTTCGGCGCCCTCCTCGACCGCTGGGGCGGCGGCGACTTCTTCCACGACCTCGCGCACGCGATGGTCGGCCGCCAGATCGGCGGCCCGGCCAAGGTCGCGGTGTTCTCGTCGGGGCTCTACGGATCGATCTCGGGGTCGCCGACCGCCGACGTCGTCACGACCGGCTCGTTCACCATCCCGCTGATGATCCGCACCGGCGTGCCGCGCACCTACGCGGCAGCGGTCGAAGCCACCGCCTCCACCGGCGGCGCCATCCTGCCGCCCGTGATGGGCTCGGCCGCGTTCCTGATGGTGGATTTCACCGGGATCCCCTACGCCACGATCATCACCGCCGCGATCGTTCCCGCGCTCATCTACTATCTGATCGTCTTCACCGCGGTCCACCTGAAGGCGCACCGCCTGGGCCTCAAGCCGACGGTCACCGAGGACGCGCCGACGCTGGCACAGGTGCTGCGGCGCGACTGGTTCTACTTCGTTCCGATCGTGGTGCTCGTCTGGGGCGTGCTGAAGCTCGACCGGCCGGTGTTCGCCGGCGCGATCGCCTGCCTCGCGCTGCTGCCCATCGGCCTGATGCGCCACCGCTCGCCGCGCGCGTTCGTCGACTCGTTCGTCTCGGGACTCAACAACGGCATGGGCCAGCTCGTCGGCGTGGGCATCGCCTGCGCGGTGGCGGGACTCGTGGTCGGCACGCTCTCGATGGCGGACCTGACCGGCAAGATCAGCTCCGGCATGTTCACGCTCGCCGGCGGCAGCCACGCGCTGACGCTGCTCGTCGCCACGACGGTCATCATCCTGCTCGGCATGGGCATGCCGACGCCTGCGGTCTATGCGCTCGCCGCGGTGCTGGCCGCGCCCGCGCTCCTCGCGCTCAAGATCGAACTCTTGCCGGCGCACCTCCTGATCGTCTACTTCGCCTCGATGTCCGCGATCACGCCGCCGGTCGCGGTGGCTGCGTTCGCCGCGGCCTCGATCGCGCGAGCCAACCCGATCGCGGTGGGTTTCGTCGCCTGCCGCGTCGGCATCGTCGCGTTCGTGCTGCCGCTGGTGTTCGTGAGCCAGCCGGGGATGCTGCTGATCGGCAGCGTCGAGGCCATCGTGACCACCATCGCCTTCGTCATCCTGGGCGTGCTCTGCCTCGTCATCGCGTTCGAGGGCTGGCTCTTCGGCCTCGTGCCGATGGCGCTGCGCGTGGTGCTCGGCGGCCTGTCGCTGGTCCTGCTCGCCCAGACGGGGATCTTCCGCTGGGCGGCGGCCGCGGCGTTCCTGGCGCTCGTCGCCTGGCGGTTCCGCGGTCGCGGCGCCCCTCCTGCGGCTTCGCCCGTGACTTCCTGACCGGGCGCACGCCCCCTCACCGGACTTGCGAGACGCTCCATGCGCACCTACCTCAACATCGACCTCCCGACCCGCACCGTGACGCGCGAGCAACGCGACGGCGAAGCGGTCGTCCGCGCCGGGCGCAACTACATCGCGCGCACGCTCTTCGAACGACGCATCTACGCGGTCGATCCGCTCTCGCCGGACAATCCGCTGATCTTCTCCGCGGGCCCGTTCGCCGGAACCAATTTCTCCAACGCCAACCGGCTGAGCGTCGGCTGCCGCAGCCCGCTCACCGGCGGCATCAAGGAGGCGAACTCGGGTGGCACGTTCGCGTTCGCGCTCGGGCAGTGCGAGCTCGCGGGGTTCACGCTGGAAGGCGCCTGCGCCGATTGGACGCTGATCCGCATCACGAAGGAAGGCGAGGTCAGCTTCGAGGACGCCGGCGCCTACGTCGGCCTCGGCAACAACGAGGTCGCCCGGATGCTGCTCGAGCGATTCGGGCGCAAGGTGAGCTACGCGATCTGCGGGCCGGTGGGCGAATACGGCGGGCTCATCGCCGGCATCGCGTTCGCCGACACCGACGGGCGGCCGTCGCGGCTGGCGGCAAGGGGGGGCGTGGGCGCGGTGATGGGGGTGAAGCGCGTCAAGGTGATCGTGATCGACCAGAACAAGATGCCGACCTTCCACGACCGCAAGAAGGTGATGGGCTCGGTCCGCGAGTACGGCGTGAAGCTCGGCAAGGAGCCGGCGATCGACAGCTTCAAGCGCTTCGGCACGGCGGCGGTCGGCGACTTCACCAACTACGTCGGCGGGTTGCCGGTGCGGAACTTCAGCGCCGGGCAGCTCACGCCGGACAAGGCGTCGTTCCAGCTGGGCGGCACGCTGATCCGCGAGCGCAACCTCGCGCGCGGCGGGCAGACCGCCCATGCCTGCATGCCCGGCTGCATGATCGAGTGCAGCAACGTCTACGCGGACGCGTCGGGCAAGGAGGTCGTCTCGCCGCTCGAGTACGAGACGCTCGGACTCATGGGCAGCAACTGCGGCCTCGACGACCCGGACGACGTGGCGCGCCTGAACGCCGTCGCCAAC
>DAOMBL010000353.1:0-4267 GCA_035427325.1 Casimicrobiaceae bacterium | reverse complement strand
GGGGGAGGTCGGGCGCGGTCGGGTCGAGGCCGGGCTTGATCCGCAGCGGCTGGCCGCGCGCGAGCTTGCTGCGGAGTTCCGCCTCGACGATCAGGTCGTCGGCGCCGCGCTTCGCGACCGCGATCTGGCGGTCGACGCCGGAGGTCATCGTGCAGGCGCCTCGCGCTCGGCGACGGCGGCCTGCGCGGCCGGTCGGGCGTAGCAGCGCGCGAGCCACGCCCGGGTCCGCGGCCATCGGTCGAGGCCGAACGAGGGCGCGCGGTACATCGCGGCCGCCAGGTTGAGGTCGCCGATCGTGAACGTGTCGTCGGCGAGCCAGGTGCGCGTCCCGATCGCCCGTTCCAGCGCGTCGAACCGCTGCGCGACCTTCGGCACGGCCCCGGCCGCGACCTCGGGCTTGCGCTGCTCGGCCGGGAGATACGCGGTGTGCAGGTACCAGGTGCCGAGCTGCGGATCGATCTCGGTCGCCGCGAAGAGCGTCCACTGGTAGACGAGTCCCTCGCCCTGGAGGCTTCGGGGCCACAGCTTCCCGGCCTTGCGCGCGAGGTAGAGGTTGATCGCGAGCGACTCGAACAGCGTGAAGCCGTCGTCGTCGATCGCGGGAATGGCTCCCATCGGGTTGATCGACAGGTAGGGCTCGGCCTTGACCTCGGGGCCGGCGTAGTGATGCGGAACGCGCTCGCAGGCGAGGGCGAGTTCGCGCGCCGCCCACAGCGTGCGGAAGGCGCGCGACTGGGCGACGCCGTAGATCGTCAGGGCCATGTCGGGGTTCCGGGAACGGGCTTTGCTAGAATCCGGCGATGGGCGAAGACACCCGCACCTCGCCTCCGCGGGGGAATCGCATTCTATCCGATCGTCCGCGGAGGTTCGTGCTCGCCTCCGCCGCGGTCGTCCTGCTCGGACTGACCGGGGTCGCGGCGTTCGGCATCGCGCCCGACACGGTCGTCGACCCCGTGCCCGCGACGCTCACGGTGCGGGATCTCCCGCTCCCGGCGATCGCGGACGCGGCCGCACCGGGACCGCAGGTGCCCTTCTGGCGCGAGGAGCGGGTGCGCCGCGGCGACACGATCGGCGAACTCCTCGCGCGCGCAGGCATCGACGACGCGGATCTGCTCGCGCTGGTGCGGCGCGATCCGGCCGCCCGCCCCCTGTATCAGTTGAAGCCGGGACAGCCGGTCCGGGTCGGCACCGACGCCGACGGGCGGTTCGTCGAACTCCGCTTCGCGCCCACCCCCGCGCAGGTGCTCTCGATCCACCGTGACGGCGAAGCGCTGTCGGCGCAACGCGCCGACGCGACGGTCGACACGCGCCTGACCGTGCGATCCGGCGTCATCGAGTCCTCGCTCTTCGGCGCCGCCGACGCGATCGGTCTGCCCGACGCGATCACGCTCGCGCTCGCCGACGCGTTCTCCGGCGACATCGACTTCTACCACGACCTGCGCCGCGGCGACCGCTTCACCGTCGTCTACGAGACGCTCGCGGTCGCGGGCGAGCCGGTGGGGGGCGGGCGCATCGTCGCCGCCGAGTTCGAGAACCGCGGCAAGGTCCTGCACGCGTACCGCTGGGTGTCGCCCGACGGGGCGGAAGGCTACTACGGTGCCGACGGGAGCAACGCGCGAAAGGGGTTCCTGCGCTCGCCGATGGCGTTCTCGCGCGTGACCTCCGGATTCTCGCTCGCGCGCCGGCACCCGATCTTCGCCACCTGGCGCGCGCACACGGGGGTCGACTTCGGCGCGCCGACCGGAACACCGGTCCGCGCGACCGCCAACGGCATCGTCGCCTCCGCCGGGCCCCAGGGCGGCTACGGCAATGCGATCGTCCTGAAGCACGACGGCGCGATCACCACGCTCTACGCCCACCTGTCGCGCTTCGCCGCCGGCGTTCGCGCCGGCGCGCGCGTGTCGCAGGGCGACACGATCGGCTACGTCGGCCAGACCGGCTGGGCGACCGGGCCGCACCTCCACTACGAGTTCCGCGTATCCAACGTCGCGCGCAACCCGCAGACGATCGCGCTTCCGGCCGCCGAGCCGGTGCCCGCCGCAGAGCGCGCCGCGTACGCCGCGTCGATCGCCCCGGCGCAGGCGATGCTCGATGCAGCGCGGCACGCACCGCGCCCGTCGCTCGCGCAGGCGCGCTGATCGCGCCATGTCCCGCGAGCGCTACGCGGGGGTGATGTCCGGAACGAGCCTCGACGGCGTCGACGCCGTGGTCGCCGACTTCGCCCCGGATTCCGAGGGCGTGTGCGGGACGCTCGGCGCCGCTTACCTCCCTTTCCCTCCGCGGCTGCGCGACACGCTCGCGGCACTGCAGGCCGAAGGCGACGACGAACTCGCGCGCGCGGCGGAGGCGACGGTGGCGCTCGCGGACCTGTACGCGGACGCGATAGGCGCGGCATGCGCGAACGCGCGGATCGAGCCGTCCACGCTCGCGGCCGCCGGCGTGCACGGGCAGACGGTTCGCCATCGGCCGGATCGGGGCTGGTCGATCCAGTTGAACGATGCCGCGCGCGTCGCCGAGCGCACCGGCGTCACCGTGGTCGCGGATTTCCGCAGCCGCGACATCGCCGCGGGCGGGCAGGGCGCGCCGCTCGTCCCGGCGTTCCATGCGGCGCTCTTCGGCGACGCGCGGACCCACCGCGTCGTGGTGAACATCGGCGGGATCGCGAACCTCACGGACCTGCCGCCTTCGGGCCCGGTCCGAGGCTTCGATACCGGGCCGGGCAACGTGCTCTCCGACCTGTGGCACGCGGAGCATCGCGGCGGACCCTACGATCCGGACGGTGCGTGGGCCGC
Source organism: Casimicrobiaceae bacterium (assembly GCA_035427325.1). Classification (GTDB taxonomy): domain Bacteria; phylum Pseudomonadota; class Gammaproteobacteria; order Burkholderiales; family Casimicrobiaceae; genus VBCG01. Next base: position 1,475 of record DAOMBL010000353.1, on the reverse strand, counting down.
GTGCGGACGGCCGCACGAGGGTCTGCTCGCGGCGATGCTCGCCGACCCGTACTTCCCCCTGGCGCCGCCGAACAGCCCCGGCCGCGATCGCTCCCACCCCGCGCGGCTCGACGAGCACCTCGCACGCTCCGGCGAGGGCGCGCCGCCTCCCGATGTCCAGGCGACGCTCGTCGCGCTCACCGCAGGCACGATTGCCGGGGCGATCCGCGCGCACGCCCCGTCCGCGGCCGAAGTTCTCGTGTGCGGCGGAGGCGTGCGCAACGCGACGCTGATGCGCGCACTCGCGCGCGAACTCGCGCCCCGGCGCGTCCGCCCCACGTCGGACCTGGGCGTCGCGGCCGAACACGTCGAGGCGCTCGCCTTCGCCTGGCTCGCGCGCGAGACGCTCGCCGGGCGACCGGGGAACCTGCCCGCGGTCACCGGCGCCCGGGGTCCGCGCGTGCTCGGCGCGATCCATCCGAAGTGAGCGGGCCGCAGCCGTCCGCCGTCCTCGGGCTTCCGGCGAACGGGAACGCCCGGCACGTTCCCGCAGTCGAACCTGCACGAAACCATGCTTCGGGAGGGTCGAGATGACCACACGCCGCACCGCGCTCGTCACGGGTTCGACCTCGGGCATCGGGCAGGGCATCGCCGAAGCGCTCGCGCGCGCCGGCCACGACATCGTGCTGAACGGCTTCGGCGAGGCGGCCGCGATCGAGCGGCAACGTGCCGAACTCGCACGGAGCGCAGGCGTGACGGTCCGCTACGAAGCCGCCGACATGTCGAAGCCCGGCGACATCGAGGCGATGATGTCGCGCGTCGGCGCGGTCGACATCCTCGTCAACAACGCGGGTATCCAGCACGTGGCGCCGGTCGAGGCATTCCCGCCGGAGAAGTGGGACGCGATCCTCGCGATCAACCTCTCCGCGACCTTCCACGCGACCCGCCTCGCGCTGCCGGGCATGAAGGCGCGCAAGTGGGGCCGCATCGTCAACATCGCCTCGGCCCACGGGCTGGTGGCCTCGCCGTTCAAGTCGGCGTACGTCGCGTCCAAGCACGGCGTCGTTGGGTTCACGAGGACCGTCGCGCTCGAAGCCGCGGCCTTCGGCATCACCGCGAACGCCATCTGCCCGGGCTACGTGCTGACGCCGCTCGTGCAGGCGCAGATCCCCGACCAGGCGCGCACGCACCGCATGTCCGAGGCCGACGTCGTGCAGAAGGTCATGCTCGCCGAACAGCCGACCGGGCGCTTCGTCGAGATCGGCGAGGTCGCCGCGCTCGCCGTCTATCTCGCCTCCGACGCCGCGAAGTCGATCACGGGCGCGGCGCTGTCGATCGACGGCGGCTGGACGGCGCATTGATGGCGAAGGCGCGGAAGGCCCCGGCGGACGCGCGCCCGATCAACCTCGCGCTCCAGGGCGGAGGCTCGCACGGCGCGTTCACCTGGGGCGTGCTCGACCGCCTGCTCGAGGATCCGCGCGTCATGATCGAAGGGC